>JAAVIG010000158.1 GCA_014796735.1 Oscillospiraceae bacterium | reverse complement strand
TTTTTGCAGTGCAAAAAGGAAGCGAAAAAGACATTTGCGGCTTCGCCGCTTTCAATTTATCTTTTTGGTTTTTTTACAGTCCCTGTTTTATTCCTTTATCCTCTTGACCCTCTCCGTATCCACCGCATGCTCTTCCTCTCTTCGTCCGCACTTAGGGCAAATATCCCCGATAATTCCGGTATAACCGCAGATAGAGTCGCGGTCTACGGGGTGGTTGATAGATCCGTAGCCTATGCCGCTTTCCTTCATGCAGCGAATGACCTGTTCAAAGGCCTCCAGATTTTGCAGCGGATCGCCGTCAAGCTCGATATAGCTGATGTGTCCCGCATTGGTCAATGCGTGGTAAGGTGCTTCAAGCTTTATCTTGCTGAACGCGTCGATATTATAGTAAACGGGAATGTGGAAAGAATTGGTATAGTATTCTCTGTCGGTAATGCCCTTGATCTCTCCGAAGCGTTTCTGATCCTTTCTGATAAACGTACCCGAAAGTCCCTCGGCGGGAGTTGCAAGCAGCGAGAAATTCATTCCCGTCCTCTCGCTTTCCTCGTCCATGCGCTGCCTCATTCTGCCGATGATCCTTAAGCCCAGCTCCTGCGCCTCCTTGCTTTCGCCGTGGTGAACTCCGATAAGCGACTTTAAGCATTCTGCAAGTCCGATAAAGCCCATAGACAGTGTGCCGTGCTTCAATATCTCCTCGATGCTGTCGTCGGTACCCATTTTATCGGAATCTATCCAAACGCCCTGTCCCATAAGGAAAGGATAGTTGCGCACCTTTTTCTGAGCCTGTATTTTATAGCGGTACTTTAACTGATCTACCACAAGGTTCATTTTCTCTTCCAGCAGCTCGAAGAATTTTATCACATCATGCTCGGCCAATATTCCCAATCTGGGCAGGTTAACCGATGTAAAGCTTAAATTACCTCTGCCGCAGACTATTTCGCGGGAAGGATCGTAAACGTTGCCGATTACGCGGGTACGGCATCCCATATACGCGATCTCGGTGTTGTAGTCGCCCTGCTTGTAGTACTGGAGATTGTAGGGCGCGTCGATAAAGGAAAAGTTGGGGAACAAGCGTTTTGCGCTGACGCGGCACGCCAGTTTGAACAAATTGTAGTTGGGGTCGCCCTCGTTGTAGTTGATGCCCTCTTTTACTTTAAAGATATGTATGGGGAAAATAGGAGTCTCGCCGTTGCCCAGTCCGGCTTCCTCCGCAAGGAGGATATTTTTTATAACCATTTGTCCCTCGATCGAGGTGTCGGTGCCGTAGTTAATGGAGCTGAAAGGCGTTTGCGCGCCCGCTCTGCTGTTCATGGTGTTTAAATTGTGTACAAGAGCCTCCATTGCCTGATAGGTAGCTCTGTCCGTTTCCTTGAAGGTAAGCTTTTTGGTGTATTCCTGAATGCTTGCCGCAAGCTTTTCGTCTCCCGTTATTTTGGCGAGGTATTCTCTTTCCTTTGCGCAGAAGCCGAATTCGTCCGCAAGAGAGGGAACGATTTTTTCGGCGGCAAGCTTGTCCATATAATCGTTTACTGCCTTTTCGGTTTCCTCTAAATCAGTCTTGCCGGTTTTAAAGCCGATACCGCGGATAATGTTCTTTTTGTAAAGCTGCTTGTAGGTCTTTTTGATGCCCTCCGCCATTGCGTAGTCGAAGTTGGGGATAGACTGTCCGCCGTGCTGGTCGTTCTGGTTGCTTTGAATGGCAATGCAGGCGAGTGCGGAGTAGCTTCCTATATTGTTGGGTTCTCTTAAGTAGCCGTGACCTGTGGAAAAGCCGTTTTTAAACAGCTTTATCAGATCGATCTGGCAGCAGGTGGTAGTTAAGGTAAAGAAGTCGAGGTCATGAATGTGAATATCGCCGTCAATGTGAGCCTTGGACTGCTCGGGCGGGAGAACGTACATTTCGTTGAACTGCTTCGCGCCCTCGGAGCCGTATTTAAGCATGGTGCCCATTGCGGTGTCGCCGTCTATATTGGCGTTTTCGCGCTTCATATCGCTTTCTATGGCGGGCTTAAAGGTAAGGTCCTCGTATATCTTCATAAGCCCCGTGTTCATTTCGCGTATGCGTGTTCTGTCGGCGCGGTAAAGAATGTACGCCTTTGCAGTCTTGGCGTGTCCGTTTTCCACCAACACCTTTTCAACGGTATCCTGTACCTCTTCAACGGTAGGAGGATTGGTGCTGCTGAAATTATCCTGCTCCAGCATTTCGCATACCTTTTCCGCCAAATCCTCCGCGGAGGAATAATCGTTTCC
Organism: Oscillospiraceae bacterium; assembly: GCA_014796735.1. Classification (GTDB taxonomy): domain Bacteria; phylum Bacillota; class Clostridia; order Oscillospirales; family Ruminococcaceae; genus Ruminiclostridium_E. The sequence goes on along the minus strand of JAAVIG010000158.1, from coordinate 10,540 downwards.
GCCTACCGCTCTTGCCGCTCTGTAAATAGCGTCCGTGATCTTGTCCACACTAAAGGGAACGGTTCTGCCGTCCCTCTTTTGAATTTTCGTTATCATCGATGACCTTGTCCTTTCTTTATTTAACACAAAATAATAAAGGCTTATATACAGCCTTTCGGTTTTTGGGTTTCCTCTTTTTTTCACAATATGTTGTGTTTTTTTCGCTGACAATATATATTATATTGCGTTTTTATGCTTTTGTCAATATGGAGAGGGGAGTATATGCTGTCTAATTTTGGAAGTGATTTTTGTGCAAAATCAACAAAGTGTTAATTCTTACGAATTTCTTAAATTATTTACGCGGCTTTGAATTATGTTGAAATTGGAAAAGCTTTGTGTTACAATAATACTAATAACCATTTAAAAACCGGATAAACCGGTTTTTAAATGCCCTGCCGCAAAGCGGCAGGGCGAGGGAGCAAAGCTCCCTCGGTTATTGCATTGAACGTACATAACCTGCGCCTATCGGCGCACCTTCGGCTTCGCTGAAGGATTTGATTTGTGGATTTTATCCACAAATCAAATGGTTATTAGTATAAAGAAAAAACGGGAGATGTCAGCTTTAATGAACGAAACAATACTGATTGTCGATGATGAAAAGGAAATTGCCGATCTGATAGAGGTTTACCTCCGGAATGACGGTTATAATGTGTGTAAATTTTACAGCGGCGTAGAGGCGTTAGGCTTTGCGGAAAACAACCTCGTTGATCTGGCGATACTCGACGTAATGCTGCCGGATATCGACGGCTTTCATATTTGCAGAAAAATAAGGGAAAAGTATTACTACCCGATCATAATGCTTACCGCCAAGGTGGAGGATACGGATAAGATAATGGGGCTTACCATAGGGGCGGACGATTATATCACAAAGCCCTTTAACCCGCTGGAGGTAACGGCAAGGGTAAAGGCGCAGCTGAGAAGATATATAAAGTACAGGGGTACAGGCGAGCAGGAGAAGGAGGTCACCGAGTTTGATTTCAACGGACTTGTTATAAACAAGGACAATCATAAATGCAGCCTTTACGGAAAGGATATTACCCTTACGCCCATTGAGTTTTCAACGCTTTGGTATCTTTGCGAGCACAGGGGAAAGGTGGTGCCCTCGGAGGAACTGTACGAATCGGTGTGGGGTGAAAAGTATCTGGACAGCAACAACACGGTAATGGCGCATATCGCAAGACTCAGGGAAAAAATGGGGGAGCCGTCCAGAAACCCTAAATTTATAAAAACTGTCTGGGGAGTGGGGTATACAATTGAAAAATAAAAAGAACAAAAAAGGCTTTTTGGCGTTCAGAAGAAGGCTTACGCTAAGATTTATCCTGTACTCGGTGATAGGCGTCATGGTATTTGCGGGCTTTGCGGTGCTTGCTTATATGCTGCTGAGCGGTTATTTCGGAGAGTTTTTTGTAACCGCCGTTTCAAGTATATTAGATATTGATTATTGGGCGGTTATTGATTTTTATCAAAGCTTCAGATTGATATTTCTCTTCATTCTGATATTTTCTGTATTTGTTATTTGCTTCAGAATGTGCGCAAAACGATATGACGCGTACTGCGCTGATGTGATAAGCCGGAGCTTTATCCTTTTGCTGCGGGACAATTACGCCGAATCGGATTTTCCCGAGGAATTGGCGGCAATAGAGGACAGCTTCAATTCGGTAAAGCGTACCCTTGAAAGAAGAACTCTTGACGCAAAGCTGTCGGAGCAGAGGAAAAACGACCTGATCGTTTATCTGGCGCATGATCTTAAAACGCCTCTGACCTCGGTTATCGGATATTTGACCCTGCTTCGGGACGAAAAACAGATCTCGGAGGAATTAAGGGGAAAGTACCTTAATATTTCTCTTGATAAGGCGCAAAGATTAGAGGACTTAATAAATGAATTTTTCGAGATAACAAGGTTTAATCTTACCGATATTGAATTGCAGTACAGCAATGTTAATTTAACAAGGCTGCTTGAACAGTCCGCTTATGAATTTCAGCCGATGCTAAGCGAAAAAAATCTTACCTACAAGCTCAACGCCGCCGAAAATATAATGCTGAAATGCGACGCGGACAAGCTGCAAAGAGTTGTTGACAACCTGCTTCGCAACGCGGTGTTTTACAGCTACGAAAATACCGCCATAGATATAAACGTACGGCAGCTTAACGGCGCAATTTCCATAAGCATATCCAACCGCGGCGATACCATTCCGCCCGAAAAGCTTGGAAGGCTGTTTGAGCAGTTCTTCCGTCTGGACAGCTCAAGAGGTACAAACAAGGGCGGCGCGGGGCTTGGTCTCGCAATAGCCAAAAAGATCGTAGAGCTGCACGGCGGCAGTATTCAGGCCAAAAGCGAGGACGAAACGGTGGAATTTACGGTTACGGTGCCAACTGCTGTTCCCGGTTCCGTTCCCGCGGCCTTTACCGCTCCCGTTATTGCTCCCGCCGCCGATATGAAAAATCAAAATTTATTAAAATCGTAAGAATTTAAGAATAAAAAGTTAAACTTTTCTTTTAAAAAAACAAATAAATAATGCTTTCTTTTATGGTAGACTTAAATCAACGTAAAACGAAAGCGTTATTTTTTATTTTGGAGAAAAACAATGTCAAGAAAAAGATTAACTCAATTATTCCCGTTTTTGCTGCCTTTACGCTTATGGCAGAGGAAAAAGTGCTTTTACCTTAAAATGAAGCTCGATAAGACCCGCAGGTCGGATAATATTTTTCCCGACGTTCTTCCGTACAGGCTCTACGAATACTCCTGCGGCACTATAAACAGAAAAAGCGGTTTTGATATACGGTATCAGTACAACAAGGTACACAATCTGAAGCTTGCGGCGGGGAAAATAAACCACATTTTAATAAAGCCCGGAGAGACCTTTTCCTTTTGGTGGGCGGCAAGGGACGCGGATAAAAAGATTCCCTACAAGGACGGGCTTGATCTTACGGACGGAAAAATACGCGGCGCGTACGGCGGCGGGCTTTGTCAGCTGAGCAATCTGCTGTTCTGGCTGTTTCTGCACACTCCCTTGGAAATAACCGAACGGCACCCTCACACGATAGAAGCCTTTCCCTCCGCCTCCGACGAGCTGCCCTCGGGTACGGACGCCACAATACATGAGGGCTGGCTTGATCTTCAGGCGTATAACGGCACGGACAGCACATTTCAGATACTTATCGAATTTGACGACGAGCGGGACAGTATAATGGGCTGTATACTGTCGGACAGCGAACCGGTATATGAATACGATATATTCAACAATGAAAAGCATTACCGCAAAAAAGAGGGGAAAACCTTTTTGGACTGCACCGTTGACTGTGTTAAAACAAACAGGAAAAGCGGAGAAAAGAAAATATATAATTTGTACAGAAATCTTTGCGAGATAACATATCCTTTGCCCGATAATATAAAGTTTTCTTAATTTATCGGACAAGTTAACAAGAAAGGAATTATCATAAAAATGAACAGGAAAAAAACAGCGGTGATTTTCGGAGGCTGTTCAAGTGAATATGAGGTCTCTTTAGAGTCGGCGTACTCGGTTTTAATGGGGTTAAACAAAGAAAGGCTTGAGATAATACCGATAGGTATAACCAAAAAAGGGGATTGGTATCGGTATAACGGCGATTATTCAAATATAAAAAACGGAAAGTGGGACAGTGACAGGGAAAATATGATACCCGTTGCGGTTTCGGTGAGCCGGGATAAAAAAGGGTTGATCGAGCTTGGCGAAAATGGAGCGGCATTAATCGAGATAGACCTTGCTTTCCCCGTTCTTCACGGGAAAAACGGAGAGGACGGCACCGTTCAGGGCTTGTTTGAGCTTGCGGGAATAACGGTGGCGGGCTGCGGCGCGCTGTCCTCCGCCTTGTGCATGGACAAGAACAGGGCGCATGCCTTGGTCGAATCCGCGGGGATAAGAGTGCCGAAATCGGTGCTTTTAAAGCAGCCCGTCACCGATGAGACAATGAAAAAGCTTTCCGACTTGTCTTATCCGATCTTTGTAAAGCCGGTGCGGGCGGGTTCGTCTTATGGAGTAAGCAAGGTGGGGAGCGGGGTCGAGCTTCAGGCTGCTTTAAGGCTCGCTTTTTGCTATGACGACGAGGTGCTTGCCGAGGAAACCATAGAGGGCAGCGAGGTAGGCTGCGCCATTATGGGGACGGACAGCTATGTTGTGGGCAGAATTGACGAAATAGAGCTTGAAGCCGACTTTTTCGACTATACCGAAAAGTACACCTTAAAAACCTCCAAGATACATATGCCCGCAAGGGTAGACAGTTTAACGGAAAAAAGAATACAAAGCACCGCCGTAAAAATTTACGATATTTTGGGCTGCTCGGGCTTTGCGAGAGTGGATATGTTTTTGACTCCCGACGGCGAAACGGTGTTCAACGAGGTAAACACTATCCCGGGTTTTACCTCTCACAGCCGTTTTCCGAATATGATGAAAGGAATAGGTCTGTCCTTTGAAGAGACTCTGGACAAGATACTTGAACCGTATTTAAAATGAAAAAAGAAGCGTATCAAATATTGACAGAAAAGGAAATTTACAGGGGAAATCTGATACTTGTAAATGAAAAATTCGGAATAAGAGCCGATGAAAGCATACGCCTTGCCGAAGCCGCGCCGAATGTTTTTTTACAGCATGAAGCGGCTCATTTCTTAAAGGAAGCCTTAAAAAAGATAAAGGCGGAGGACAGCATAGCTTTGGTCAGCGGCTTTCGTTCAAGGCGGGAGCAGAGCGAGATATATAAAATGTCCCTATCGGAAAACGGGGAAGCCTTTACAAGGCAGTATGTGGCTTTGCCAGATCACAGCGAGCATCAGACGGGCTTGGCGATAGACTTAGCGTTAAAAAGCGACGATATAGACTTTATCAGACCCGATTTTCCCTTTGAGGGCATATGTCAGAGGTTCAGAGAAATTGCCGCGGAGTACGGATTTATACAGCGTTATCCCAAGGAAAAGGAAAATATTACGGGAATAGCCTTTGAGCCGTGGCATTTTCGCTATGTGGGTAAGCCTCACGCGGAAATCATGGAAAGGTACGGGCTTACTCTTGAGGAATATACGGATCTCGTCAAGGATTACGATTCCTTTAACAGGCTCAAGCTAAACGGCGACAGTGCCGAAGAGGTGTTTTATATTGAGTTCGGCTTGCAGTCGGGAGAAATGAAGATACCTGTTTCGGAAAAGGAAAGCTGCACCGTTTCGGGGGACAACCGCGGCGGATTTATTGTAACGGTAACCAAGTTTGAAAGAACTTGAAAAAATGGGTTCTTTCAAACCCGTCGCATTTGTGCCTCGATATATTGCCTCGGCACAAACACTCCTCAAGAGGAAGGGCGTGATCATAATATGAAAAATAACACGGGATATAAAGGAATAGACTGTTTTCGCGTTATCGCCGCGATCCTTGTAATAACTATCCATACGTCGCCCTTGGAGACGTATTTTCCCGTCGGTGATTTTATTCTGACCCGTGTAATCGCGCGGACAGCCGTGCCGTTTTTCTTTATGACAAGCGGCTTTTTTCTGCTGTCGGAGAGCTGTGGGGATATTAAAAGGCTGAAAAGGTTCCTCAAAAAAACGCTTTTGATGTACCTTGTCTCTATTGTGCTGTATCTTCCCGCAAACGTTTACAACGGCTATTTTTCGGCGAATAACCTGTTTTTCAATATATTGAAGGATATATTATTTGACGGTACGTTTTATCATCTGTGGTATCTTCCCGCTTCCGCTCTGGGCGGTGCCGCTGCCTTTTTCGCGGTGAGAAAATTCGGGCGCGGGAAAGCATTGACGGTGTTTTTACTGCTTTACATAATAGGCTTGTTCGGCGACAGCTATTACGGGTTCATTATGGGGATTGCGCCAGTTAAAGCTGTGTATAACTGCATTTTTGCTGTGTCGGATTACACCAGAAACGGTATCTTTTTCGCGCCGCTGTTTATGCTTTTGGGCGGTATTATCCGAGAAAAGGAGAATAAAAAAGGGAACAAGGGCGTTTCGGATAGCGCGGCGGGACGTAAGGCAAAGTACGGCGCAAGGCTTGTATGCGCTGTCGGTTCGTTTGCTCTTATGCTTTGCGAAGCGCTTTTGCTGCGTAAACTCGGGGTACAGCGGCACGACAGTATGTATGTTTTTCTTGTGCCGCTGATGTGGTTTTTGTTTAGTTTCGTTGTACAATTCAGGGGAAAACATAAAAAATATATAAGCGGACTTGCGCTTATCGTTTACATAATACACCCCATTACTATCATTGCGGTAAGGGGGGAGGCGAAGGCGCTGGGGCTGGAATGGCTGTTTATAGATAACGGGATAGTGCATTTTATTGCGGTTTGCGTTTGTTCGTTCGCGGAGGGAGCGGGGCTTCTGCTTGCGAGAGAAATTCTGAGGAAGCCGAGGGGGAAGCATTTAAAATAATAATCTGTTATAGGGATTGTAAAAAAATCCTTACCGTGCGAGGTAAACCTCGCAGGATAACAATACCGATTTCAAACAGGGGACGCCCTCTCTTGCAGGGCGTCCCCTCTTATTCACGTCCCTTGCGGAGCGCCCTTCGGCGTAGGGAATTTCGCCCTCTGCGGAGGGCGACCAGAGACTCTGTCTCTGGACTCTGCCACCCTTTGAAAAGGGTGGACGGAAACTTCAATAAATTTAATTTATAGCAGGCAGTTTTTTTACAGCCTCTATAAATATTATTCCGCAAATTTCCATTGATAATATTGACTTTTGCCGAAAATAAGGGTATACTTAAATAAGATAAAAAATTATTTTCGGAGGTTATTATGGCGGTTTTAGTAACAGGCGGTACGGGTTTTATCGGCTCTCACACTGTTGTGGAGCTTTTGGAAGCGGGCCAGGACGTAATTGTAATAGATAATTTTTACAATTCAAAGCCCGGAGTTATTAACGCGATCCAGGACATCACGGGCAAGGGCTTCGGCTTTTATGAGGGCGATGTTGCCGACAAGGAGCTTTTGAGAAAAATATTCAGAGAATGCTTTATCGAGGAGGTAATACACTTTGCGGGCTACAAGGCGGTGGCCGAAAGCTGCCAGAAGCCTGTTATGTATTACAGAAACAATATAGATTCCACTCTTGCTTTGCTTGAGGTCATGGAGGAATTCGGCTGCCGCAGACTGGTGTTCAGCTCCTCGGCTACCGTTTACGGTATTCCCGATAAGGTGCCTGTGACCGAGGATTTTCCTTTGTCGGCAATAAATCCTTACGGCAGCACAAAGCTTATCATCGAAAATATGTGCAGAGAGCTGTGTAAAGCGGACGACCGCTGGAGCATCGCGCTGCTGAGATACTTTAACCCTATCGGAGCTCATGAAAGCGGAAAGATAGGCGAAGACCCCAACGGCATTCCCAACAATCTTATGCCCATAATCCTGCGTGTGGCATCGGGCAAAAACCCTATTTTGTCTGTATACGGAAACGATTATCCCACCGCGGACGGAACCTGCGTAAGAGATTACATTCACGTTGTTGACCTTGCAAAGGGACATCTTGCGGCGATAGAATCGGTAAGAAAGAACAAGGGCGCGATACCCTACAATCTCGGCACGGGCAAAGGGTATTCCGTTCTCGATATAATCAACGCCTTTGAAAAGGTAAACGATGTTAAGGTTCCTTATGTTATCGCGGACAGGCGCCCGGGCGACGCGGCGGAGTGCTACTCCAATCCCTCAAAGGCAAACAAGGAGCTTGGCTGGAAAGCGGAGCGCGGTATCGAACAGATGTGCCGCGACGCGTGGAACTATATTAAGTCGCAGAATTAAGCTTGAATGGCGGGTCTGTACACAGACAGATAAATATATAGCGGCACATTATATGCGGAGGACAAAATATGCTGGAGACAGTGGCTTCCTGTACCCTTGCGGTCGACGAAAGGGCGGTAATAAAGAAAAACCGCCTTATCCCGAGGGACGGAGCGGAGGGGAAAAAACGTATAGCAATAGTTACGGGGGTTCACGGCGACGAGCTGGAGGGGCAGTACGTCTGTTATGAGCTTATACGCAGGATAAACAGTGAAATTTCCGAGCTTAACGGGATCGTTGACGTGTATCCGATGCTGAATCCCTTGGGGGCGGACGCGGTGACAAGGCATATCCCCATGTTTGAGCTTGATATGAACCGTATTTTCCCCGGCAGCGAGAGCGGTTCGCCGTGGGAACACATGACTAAAAGGGTCACGGACGATATAAAAGGGGCCGACCTTTGTATCGATATTCATTCAAGCGATATTTTTCTTCGGGAAATACCTCAGGTCAGGATAGGCGCAGAGGAAACGGTTAGGCTTCTGCCTTACGCAAAACGCTTGAACTGCGACTTTGTATGGGTGGGAAACAGCTCGGCGGTAAAGCCCTCCTCGCTGTCCTACGCATTAAACGGCAGCGGAACTCCCTGTCTGGTTGTGGAAATGGGCGCTGGAATGAGGATAACCAAGGAGTACGGCGATCAGCTTCTGGACGGGATCTTTGCGATAATGTCCGATCTGGGCATATGGACGGGTCAAGTGGGCGAGGTGTCAAATCCGATAGTTTCCAGCGACGGAGAGGTGTCTATCATTCACTGCAATAAAAGCGGGGTGTTTATGCCCGCAATACGTCACTGGATAGGCATCTGCGAGGGAGACCGCATCGGAGATATATTGAACGTATATACGGGTGAGGTCGAGGAAGAGATATTGGCTCCCGTATCGGGAATGGTGTTTACATTAAGAGAATATCCCGTGGTATCGTCGGGAAGCTTGATCGCAAGAATACTCGGAGGCGGAAGATGACAAAGGAGATCGTTTATAAATTCGAGTCGGCGTACCGCGGTGATTTTAACGTCAAGGCGTACCATTTCAATAAGGGCGAAAAATCCTGCTGTATAGTGGGCGCGTTAAGGGGAAACGAGATACAGCAGCTTTATGTTTGCTCAAAGCTTATCAAGGCTTTGGGCGAGCTTGAAAAGCAGTGCAAAATAAGCTACGGTCATAAGATCACCGTTATTCCCTGCGTCAATCCTTTTTCGGTAAACATAGGAAAACGCTTCTGGAGCAACGACAACAGGGATATTAACAGGGATTTCCCCGGAGTGACCGGCGGAGAGCCTACTCAAAGAATAGCCGCCGAGCTTACAGACGCGGTAAGAGGCTATCAGTACGGTATTCAGTTTGCTTCCTTTTACATTCAGGGCGATTTTATCCCACATGTAAGAATGATGGAAACAGGTATGGAAAACACGGGGCTTGCCAATCTTTTCGGATTGCCCTATGTGGTAAAAAGAAATCCGAGTCCCTTTGACCGCAGTACCTTGAATTATAACTGGCAGTTGAGCGGCACAAGCGCTTTTTCCGTTTACACCAATGAGACGGAGAACATAGACGAGGCAAGCGCGGACTTGGCGGTAGCTTCCGTTTTAAGATTTCTTTCCCGAATGGGGATAATCAAGTATCAGTGTCACGGCGGATATATGGCTACCATTCTTGAGGAAGAAACGTTAATGCCCGTTAAGTCCACTGTCGGCGGGATTTACCGCAGAAAAAAGTATCCGGGGGACGAGGTGGCGCGGGGCGAGGTTATGGCGGAGATCTTCGATCCTTATGAGAACAATGTTATCGAGGAAATAAAGGCTCCCTGTAACGGGATCGTGTTTTTTGCGCATAAATCGCCTGTGGTTTGCGAGAGTATGGTGCTTTATAAAATGATCAAAAGGCTTAAAAATTGATTTTTGCCGTTTTTGGGGCGGGAGTGTTTTGATCCGATATTTTTAAAATATCAAAAGGAGGTTTATACATATGATAAATGTTCAACAGCCGGTAACCGCACGGCAATATACCGTTCCCGCAGGCAATGCCGCCTTAAATCAAGCCGCGGGCAAATCCTTCGGTGACTATCTCGGTATTTTTTCGGACGGGACCGCGGCGGAAATCCCCGACAAATGGTGTTCGGACACGGATAAATTCGGCAGCGGCGTTGCAAAAGCGGTCAGATACATGAAAGAAAATCTGGGGATCGATCCCGACAGCAGAACTCCCACCTACCGAATAACCGATGAGCAAATGGAGTGGCTTGAATCCCGCCACAATTTAGATGATATATACAAAACGAAAACCGACACCTGCGAGGACGGATGCTGCGGCGCGACAATGAGCTGGTGGGATGAAAATTTCCTTTCCGATCTGGTTTATCTGAATGTCATTTCGCCCGAGGACGCCGCAAGCTTTGGCTGGATAGCTTTTCCCGGAAGCGAATCCGGAAAGGTGTATGCGGCATCGGACAGCGGAAGTGCCGATTCGGGAAGGCTTTCTATTATCGATATTGCGGCAAAGGTGCTGCAAAAGCAGAAATCCCATATTGATTCGATATACGAAAAGTATGAGAACAATCTTTCCTTAATGCTGAAGCAGGATGAAGAATACCTTGAAACGGCGCAAAAGCTTTTGGAAAAAAATCAAATTTGGCTTGATATATTAAAAAGCTTATATAATTAGTATAAAAATCAGCCTGCCGCTTGAGAAATGCG
>JAAVIG010000157.1 GCA_014796735.1 Oscillospiraceae bacterium | reverse complement strand
AGGATATTGAACATATCGTTAATTTATTTTTTTGAAAGGTGATTTTTATGGGAAACAAAAAAAATAAAAACAGCGAATACACCAAACAAAGCGAACACGCCCGCAATAATGAAGAAACAGGGGAGACCCAAAATGAGGAAACCCCCGTTGAAAGTCAGAATCAGATGATAATCGACACGGGGATAGTCGCCACCAACGCCAAGCACTCCATTCACTGTCTTACCGTTATCGGTCAGATCGAGGGACATTATATACTTCCTCCTCAGAATAAGACCACCAAGTATGAGCATATCATTCCCGCACTTGTGGCTATCGAGCAGGATCCCGATATAGAGGGGCTTCTGATCATTTTAAACACCGTTGGCGGCGATGTGGAGGCGGGACTTGCCATCTCCGAGCTGATAGCGGGAATGAAAAAGCCCACCGTTTCGATCGTGGTCGGCGGCGGTCACTCTATCGGCGTTCCTCTTGCGGTAAGCGCGAAAAAAAGCTTTATCGTGCCCTCTGCCACTATGACCATTCACCCCGTAAGAATGAACGGTCTGCTTTTGGGAATACCTCAGACTCTTTCTTATTTTGACCGCATGCAGGAAAGGATCATAAATTTTGTTACCAAAAACAGCGGTATATCCGCTTCACGGTTTAAAGAGCTTATGATGAAGAAAGACGAGCTTGTGATGGACGTGGGTTCTGTTGTGGACGGAGACACGGCTGTAAAGGAGGGGCTTATAGACAGCTTGGGCGGACTTTCCGACGCGGTGCAGTGCCTTTACGATATGATCGAAAACGAGGACGGAGAAAAGAGAACCGCGGGAAAGAAGAAAAACATCAAAAAGCAGAGTCAGAAATCAAGAACGGTAAAGAATATCGTTCCCTCGGAAATCGACGAGCAGAGGGCGGTATCTTTGCTTAACATGATTTGCAGCGGCGATGTTGTTTACGAAAACGGGAAATTCGAGCTTGCAAACGACTGAGAGCGGGTCTTCACAAGATGTGTAATCGTCTGAAGAAGACAAGTGCCCAAAAATTCGGATAAAAGGGAAGTGATCAAGTGTTTTATTCGATCATCAGCGAGTATGATGTGTTTTTTGCGGGTGAAAGGCCCGAATATAAGGAAAAGCGCAGCAGCGGCGGAATCATTACAATGTTAAAGCAGGACGGGGTCTATAAGCCTTACAGCTTTTTTTCCACCGATCCGAAGGATTATTTGAAAAAAGATAATAATATTTTAAAATAAAAATTACGCCAATCTTTTGTGATTGGCATACATAAATTATAATATAACAGGAGACAAAATGGAATACATATCAATTATTATTCAGGGAATTATACAGGGCTTGACCGAATTTCTGCCTATTTCAAGCTCGGGGCACCTTTCGGTGGCTCAGCACATCTTAGGAGTGGAGGAATCTACCCTTATTATTTCGATCGTGCTTCATTTAGGCACGCTGGTAGCCGTATTTATCGCCTTTTGGCGCGATATTCTGGGACTTATCAAGGAATTTTTTCTGACAATAGGCGATATTTTTACGGGAAAATTTTCGTGGAAAAAAATGAACGACAGCAGACGTATGCTGTTTATGGTGGTAATAGCAACGCTTTTGCTTGTTCCCGCCTACCTTGTAAAGGATTTCTTTACCTGCATGGAGGGGGACGGCGATATAATATTCGAGGGCTGCGCCTTTATGTTTACGGCAATGCTGCTGTTTTTGTCCGACGCATGCGTAAAGGGCTACAAGACAGGCAAGGATATGAAGATACGCGACGCGGTGGCAGTGGGGCTTTTTCAGTGCGCGGCGTTGTTCCCCGGCGTTTCCCGTTCGGGCTCGACCATTACGGGAGGGCTTTTCTGCGGTCTTTCAAAGGAAACGGCGGTCAAATTTTCATTTATATTGGGTATTCCCGCGATTCTGGGCGGAAGTGTGCTGGAATTAAAGGACGCGTTTGAATCGGGGGTCGAGTTCGACATTCCGATGTTGGCTATCGGCTTCCTGGTATCGGCGGTGGTGGGAATACTGGCTATTAAGCTTGTAAGGATCGTTACCAAAAAGAATAAGTTTAAATATTTCGGGATTTATCTTTTGATATTGGGATTGGCTTGTGTTTTTGCGGGAGTTTACGAAACCGTAACGGGTAATCCTATAAGACTATAAAAATATATATCGTTAAAAATATCGGAGGTTTAAATGGCAGCTACACAGCAGAAAAAAAGCACAAAGACGGCTTCCTCGTCTGGTAAAGGCTCGTCGTCCGCTTCAAGCACAAGAAAAGCGGAGGCGCTGGCAAGGAACAAACGCCGCAGGAATATATGGTCGGTGGTGCTTTTCGCGGTCGGGTTAATGGTTATCGGCTTCGCGTTGTTCGGAGATATTGACGCGGCGGAGCCGAATATGTGGGATTACATACACGGATTTTTCTGCGGCGTTTTCGGCGCGGCAGTATTTCTTGTGGGGCCGGTTTTGATTTACCTTGCTATAATGATAAGTCTTGACAAGGGAAAATCCACCGTTACCTCAATGCTTATAAAGAATATCCTGTTTATTTTGCTTTTATGCGGGGCGATACAGATCATATTCGTAGGGCAGATAGCTTCTCCCGAAACGGAGGGCTTCGGAAAAATCATCGCCGAGGTGTACAATAACGGAAAACACCTGTCGGGGGGCGGCGTTTTATCCCTTATAATAGCATACCCGCTTCTGCTGTTGGGACGAGTGGGCGCTACCATTGTTATTATTTTAGTAACCTTTGTTATTGTAATGCTGATAACCGACATCAGTCTTATGGATTTTCTGCGGCTTGTGGCAAAGCCCTTTGTAAAGTTAGGGGCGTACTTTAAAAGAAAAAGAGAGGAATACGAGGAGGAAAGCCAATACGTTCAGGAGGAAAGAGAGCAGAGGGAAGCGGAAAGAAGAGCGCGGGAGGCCGACGAGGAAAAGTTCAGGAAAATCGACGCCATGACAAGGAGCATGCGGGGCGGTGAAGCGGAGACCGTTCCCGAGAACGACAGGAAAACCAAGGCTATTGTAAACGAACAAAGACAGGAGTCGGAGGAATATCTCGTGAAGATCGGCGCAAAATCCGCCGTTGTACCTCCGAGGCTCACCGACGACGATTACAAAATAAACGAATCCGAGGAAGAAAAGACAGAGCCGCAAACGAAGCAGCCGGTTATAAACAACGAGACGGAAGCGGCAAAGACGGAACCCGAGCAAATAACGGTACCGGAAAGCATTACCGTTTCCGCCGAGGAGAAACCGGAGGGATCGGCTTCGGCGGAGGAAAACGCTCCCGCCGACGAAAGCGGAAATACGCCCGCCGCGGAAAGCGCACCCGCGGAAAATGAAGCGGCAGCTGAGCCCAAAAGCGAGCTCAGCGAGATCGAGCAGGCGATAATCGATTACAACAGGGAGATCGAGGAGAAGAACAAGAAAAAAGGCATTGTTGTGGAAACGGCAGAAAATAAAGAAGAAAACGGTCAGCAGCCCATAGATAAGATAGCCGCTTCCGTTGAGGAATATATTTTACCTCCCGTTACGCTGCTGAACGAGATCAAAAGAACTGCCACAGATGAAAATATCAACGCCGAGATAGAGCATAACGCCACTACGCTTGTAACCGCCCTGAAAAGCTTCGGCGTTTCCACCAACTTTTTGCAGGCGGTAAGAGGGCCGTCGGTAACAAGATACGAGTTACAGCCCGCTACGGGGGTAAAAATATCCAAGATAACGGGTCTTGTGGACGATATTTCCTTAAATCTCGCAACGGCGGGTATTCGTATAGAAGCGCCGATACCCAATAAGGCGGCGGTGGGAATCGAGGTGCCCAACAAGGAAAAGGACACCGTATTTATCCGCGAGATGATAGACAGCGACACCTTCCGCAAGTGCGAAAGCAAGCTGGGAGCGGCGCTGGGCAAGAACATTTCGGGCGACGTGGTGATATGCAACATAGCGGAAATGCCCCATATTCTTATTGCGGGTACGACCGGCGCGGGCAAGTCGGTCTGCGTCAACTCCATTATTATGAGTATTCTTTTCCGCTCTACTCCCGAAGAGGTAAGACTTGTAATGATCGACCCCAAAGCGGTTGAGTTTATGATATACAACGGCATCGGACATCTTCTGCTGCCTGTTGTCACCGACCCGAAAAAAGCGGCGGGCGCGCTTGCGTGGGCGTGCACCGAAATGGACAAGCGTTACAATCTTTTAAGCGAAAACAATGTGCGGGATATAAAGGCTTACAATAAGCTTGCGGCTTCAAGAGAGGATATGGAGCCTATGCCGCAGGTGGTTATCTTTATAGACGAGCTTGCCGATCTTATGATGTGCGCAAAAAATGACGTTGAAGCGAGCATCTGCCGTCTTGCGCAAAAGGCGAGAGCGGCGGGAATGCACCTTGTTGTGGCTACACAAAGGCCCTCGGTAGACGTTATCACGGGTCTTATCAAGTCAAATATCCCTTCGAGAATAGCTCTTAAGGTCGCTTCGCAGGTGGACAGCAGAACCATTATTGACACGGCGGGAGCGGATAAGCTTCTGGGCAAGGGCGATATGCTGTATAAGTCGGTGA
Organism: Oscillospiraceae bacterium; assembly: GCA_014796735.1. Taxonomy (GTDB): domain Bacteria; phylum Bacillota; class Clostridia; order Oscillospirales; family Ruminococcaceae; genus Ruminiclostridium_E. The sequence continues at coordinate 18,110 of JAAVIG010000157.1, read as the reverse complement.
CGATGCCTATGCCTACACGTGTTCAGGGCTGCTGGGTATCGGACGACGAGGTCGAAAGGGTAACGGAATTTATCAAGAACAAGTTTGCGCTTGAATATGACGAAAACGTTATGAACGAGATCGACCGTCAGGCGGAAAGAGTAGGCGGCGACGACAAAAACAAGGGCGATTCCTTTAACGGCGAACTGGAAATATCGGACGATAAGCTTGACGAAGCTATCGAGGTGGTTTTCGCCAACGGCGGAGCCAGCACCTCGGCGCTTCAGCGGCGGCTCAACGTGGGTTACGGCAGAGCGGCGCGGCTTGTGGATATGATGGAGCAAATGGGGATAGTGGGTCCGCAGGACGGAAACAAGCCCCGTCAGCTTCTGATGTCTAAGGAAAGCTGGTACGAAAGGAAGCTGAATAAACAGGATTAAGGATCTGTTTTTACAAGCTTATGCACACGTCTTGTGAATACAGGACTGATACGAAAGGGATCGTTTGCGCTATGGGCAGCTCAAATACGAACAAGAATAAAAACAGCAAAAACACAGTAAGTGCGGATTCGATCGGAAAGGCGTTCTTGGCTCTCCCCAAAAATGTCCGTATCGTGATAATTGTACTGCTGCTTTTAGGCGTCCTGTTTTTTGTCCTTAACGATAGATTTTTCAGGATCGAGGGAATACCCACTTGGGGGGACTTGTACAAGGGAGCGGGACTCAGCGGGAATATCGTCGCTGTTGAGGGCGGCGTTTCCGTTCACTTTGTAGACGTGGGGCAGGGAGACTGTGAGCTTATCAAAACGGATTCCAAGACAGTGCTTATAGACTGCGGAGAAAGAGAGTATTTTTCCGATGTTATAGAATACATAAAGTCGCAGAACATAGAGCGCCTTGATTATGTTGTCGTAACTCACCCCCATTCCGATCATATGGGCGGTATGAGCTATATTCTTGACGAGTTTGATATAGGTACGGTCATAATGCCCAAGGTCAAGGAGTCCAAGACACCTACCACCAACGCGTATAAGCGGCTTCTTAAGTCTGTTTCGGATAAAAGCATAAGCGTTGAGTACGCCAAGGCGGGAACCGAATACAAGCTTGACGACGCGGTCATGACGCTGCTCTCTCCCGTTCGGGATTACGATGATCTTAACAATTATTCGATCGCGGTAAAGCTTGAACACGGCGGAAATTCCTTTTTGTTTACGGGAGATATTGAAAAGACAGCGGAAACGGATATTTTAAACTCCGGCGCGGACGTTTCGGCAAAGGTGCTTAAGGTAGCTCATCACGGCAGCACCACTTCAAGTCATCAGGCGTTTTTAGATGCCGTCTATCCGACATACGCTGTAATTGAGGTAGGCTCTCCCAACGACTACGGTCACCCTCACGATAAGATAATTGAACGGCTTGAGGAAATGGAATTGGTGATCTACAGAACGGATATATGCGGGAATATCGTTTTTATAAGCGACGGGAGTGATTTTGAGATACTTACCGAAAACAAAGTGAATTATTAAAGGGGTGAGGGAATGTTTATTATCGACAGGTTTGAAGAGGGCTTCGCCGTTGTGGAGAATACCGAGGACGAAAGTATGATACGGATCGAAAAAAGTATGATAGATGAAGCGGCAAGAGAGGGCGACGTTATCTTTTCCGATGAATTTGGGTATAGGGTTGATATTGAAGCTACAAGACGGCGCAGGGAAGAGGTGCTGGAGCTTTTGAGAAGTATTGACATTAAGAATAACGAATGTTGAAACAAAAATTAAATATTCAATAATTTCAAAATGGGTGTGATTTGATTTTGCGTAAAAAAATTTTTCTTTGCGCCTTTACAGTTCTGATACTTGTGTTATGTATAGGCAGCTTTGTTTTTTTAAAAGACAATAGCGTTGTTAACGAGGATATTGCTGATTTTGAAAATGTTTTTATTTCGGCGCAAAATAATGAGCATAGTTATATGATGGTTTCCGACATTATAATTGAAGCTGTAAGAGGTAAAAAAACGTTAGATGTATCCGTGGAATGGAATGATTACATTGATGATGTGTCAAGTGATGAAAAAAAGGCGTTTGAAAATATTTTTGTTGATGAAAAAGCTAAATTATATTTTATGCAGGGAGACGAATGTATAGAAACTGTTTTTTTCGTTTATCGGTATATGCCTAAAGGCGATATGGGGGTAATATATCTGGACAATTGCAGTGATATTTCAAATCATTATCTTGAATTTCTTGACCAATACGGAGAAACAAAGAAAATAAATGAAAATTTATATGCGTATTATTATGAATTACCGTATGTTTAATATTCGCTTTTGATAATGGGCTTTGAGTTTTACTCGACGCTACAATTTTTTTCAAGGAAGGTATAAATACATATGCTTGAAAGCGAACGTTTATTTTTCCGCAAGTTAACAAAAGAGGACTTTCCCGCCCTGTGCAAAATATTGCAGGACGATGATGTCATGTACGCCTACGAGGGTAAATTTAACGATAAAGAGGTCACGGAATGGCTTGACAGGCAGCTATGGCGTTATGAAAATGAAAGCGGGCATGGACTTTACGCCGTTATCTTAAAAGAAAACGGTGAGCTTATAGGGCAGTGCGGGCTGACCTTGCAGGACTGTAAAGAAAAAAGGGTGCTTGAAATAGGGTATTTGTTTCAAAAAAAGTACTGGCATAAGGGGTACGCAGCGGAAGCGGCTGGAGCTTGGAAAAAGTACGCCTTTGAGGTGCTTAAGGAAAAGGAGGTTTATTCTATTATAAGAGATACCAATATCCCTTCGCAAAGGGTTGCGGAAAGAAACGGCATGGTAAGGACGGATACCTTTGTTAAGCATTACCGCGGGGTGGATATGCCGCATTATCTTTATATGGCGAAGAATGATAAATAAAACAAGTCCTCCTTAAACCAAAATCGGTATGAGGACTTTTTTAAAAAAAATTTGTTTACCTATTGACAAGGTAGGTAAATTATGCTATAATACAAGCAACCTATTAAAAGGGTAGGCAAGGAGCGACCGCATCAAAAGCCGTAAATAAAGAGCAAAAGACGGAGCGACCATTGTTTTAGGTTAAGTAATTCGGAGGAAAGTAAAAATTGGAAAATTATTTTGAAAAATTGGTAAGAGCCAACTTTCGGTTTGGGCGAATGTGTACTTTTATGTGACCCCAAAAACAAAAATAAAAAATTATAAACCGAAAGGAAAAAAATATTATGAGCAGCTATAAATTTGAAACACTTCAGCTTCACGTAGGACAGGAACAGCCCGATCCCGCAACGGACGCGAGAGCGGTGCCCATTTATCAGACCACCTCTTATGTGTTTAAAAATTCTGCCCACGCGGCTGCGCGCTTCAACCTGACCGACTCGGGCAATATCTACGGCAGACTGACCAATTCCACGCAGGACGTGTTTGAAAAGAGAATCGCGGCTTTGGAGGGCGGTGTTGCGGCGCTGGCAGTGGCTTCGGGCGCGGCGGCGATCACATATGTAATTGAAGCTCTTGCTCCCGACGGAGGCCATATCGTTTCGCAAAAGACCATTTACGGCGGCAGCTACAATCTGCTCGAGCACACTCTCCCTCATTACGGTATCACAACCACATTTGTGGACGCTCACAACCTTACCGAGCTTGAAAACGCGATTCAGGACAACACAAGAGCAATTTACCTTGAGACCCTCGGCAATCCCAACAGCGATATTCCCGATATTGACGCGATAGCGGAGATAGCGCACAAGCACGGCTTGCCCTTGGTTATTGACAATACCTTCGGCACTCCCTATCTTATCAGACCGATTGAACACGGTGCGGATATTGTGGTACATTCGGCGACAAAGTTTATCGGAGGACACGGAACAACTCTCGGCGGCATTATCGTTGATTCGGGCAATTTTGACTGGAAAAATAGCGGAAAATATCCCGCTGTGGCAGACCCCAATCCCAGCTATCACGGCGTATCGTTTGTTGACGCCGCGGGCCCTGCCGCATTTGTTACATACATAAGGGCAATTCTTCTGCGCGATACGGGCGCGGCCATTTCTCCCTTTAACGCGTTTTTGCTTTTGCAGGGCGTTGAAACATTGTCACTGCGTCTTGAACGCCACGCGGAGAACACCAAAAAGGTGGTTGAGTACCTTTCAAAGCACCCGTTGGTTGAGAGCGTAAATCACCCGTCCTTGCCCGATCATCCCGACAACGCTTTGTATAAAAAATACTTCCCCAACGGCGGAGCTTCTATATTTACCTTTAATATAAAGGGCGGTCAGGAGGAGGCTCACAAATTTATCGACAATCTGGAGATATTCTCGCTTCTTGCCAATGTAGCCGATGTAAAGAGCCTTGTTATTCACCCCGCTACCACTACTCACGCCCAGCTTACCGACGAAGAGCTGGAGGAGCAGGGAATCAAGCGCAACACGATTCGTCTTTCTATCGGTACCGAGCATATAGACGATATTATTGCCGATCTGGAGAAGGGCTTCAACGCCGTTAAACAGAATTAAAACGTCAATCATAAAAGGAAAAAATTTATTTTTTATTTTACCCTTAATTTATCTTTAAATTAAGGGTAAAATAGGGTTTAAAGATATTTCGGTTAAGGAGATGAAGTTTGAAAGAACTTGGCAAATTGGGTTCTTTCAAACCCGTCGTGTTGTGTGCCGAACCGACCCGAGGTCGGGTGTTGCGCCAACACTCCTCAAGAGGAAAGGTGGATTATAAAGATGACAATATACGCCGATAACGCCGCAACAACAAAAATGAGCCGTAAATCCATAGAAGCAATGCTGCCGTATATGGAAAGCGATTACGGAAATCCGTCAAGTCTTCATTCGGCGGGGCAGAAAGCAAAGGAAGCGTTGGAGGGGGCAAGAGAACAAATTGCCGCCTGTATCGGCTGCTCCCCCAAGGAAATCTATTTCACCTCCTGCGGAAGCGAATCGGACAATCAGGCTATTATTTCCGCTGCCGCAATAGGTGAGAAAAAGGGCAAAAAGCATATTATATCGACTACCTTTGAGCATCACGCCGTTTTGCACACATTGGAAAAGCTGAAAAAGCAGGGGTTTGAGATAGAGCTTCTGGACGTTCACGCCCACGGGAACATTACCGCGGAGCAGGTGGAAAAGGCTATCCGTGATGACACCTGTCTTGTGACTGTTATGTACGCAAACAACGAGATCGGCTCGGTGCTTCCCGTTGCCGAGATCGGAAAGGTGTGCCGCGAAAGGGGAGTTTTGTTTCACACCGACGCGGTACAGGCGGTAGGGCATATCAAAATAGACGTAAACGAGCAAAATATCGACATGCTGTCTCTTTCGGCTCATAAGTTCCACGGCCCCAAAGGGATAGGCGCGCTTTACGTGAAAAAAGGCACGCCGCTTACAACTATAATCGAGGGCGGCGCGCAGGAACGCGGAAAACGTGCGGGTACGGAAAATATTCCTGCCGTTGTGGGAATGGCGGCGGCACTGACCGAAGCCTGCGGAAAGATCGGGGAGAATACCGCCAAGCTTTCCGCAATGAGAGACAGGCTTATTAAAGGCTTGTCGGAAATACCTCACTCCGCATTAAACGGAGACCCCGTAAACAGACTGCCCGCAAACGTTAACTTCTGCTTTGAGGGCATCGAGGGGGAAAGCCTGCTGCTTCTTCTGGACGCAAAGGGCATATGTGCTTCCTCCGGGTCGGCTTGCACCTCGGGTTCTCTTGACCCGAGCCATGTGTTGCTTGCCATAGGGCGGCCTCATGAGATAGCCCACGGCTCCCTCCGACTTTCACTTTCGGAGGAAAACACCGAGGAAGAGGTGGACTATATGCTTACGGAGATACCGAAGGTAGTGGAATATCTCAGAAATATGTCCCCTTTGTGGAGGGATAAAGTCAACGGGAAAAAAGAGTTTATTCTGTGATGTGTGCTTCAAAAAACGATCGGCACAAAGTTTTTTCAATAGGAAAGGAGCGGTCATAAAAATGGCTTTATACAGTGAAAAGGTAATGGATCATTTCACCAATCCACGCAATGTGGGCGTTATAGAGGACGCCGACGGAGTTGGAGAGGTGGGCAACGCCAAGTGCGGCGATATTATGAAAATTTATCTTAAAATTTCGGACGATATTATTACCGACGTTAAGTTTGAAACCTTCGGCTGCGGCTCCGCAATCGCTTCAAGCTCTATGGCTACAGAAATGATAAAAGGAAAAGCCTTGTCGGAGGCGCTGCAGCTTTCAAACAAGGCTGTTGCGGAGGCTCTTGACGGACTTCCCGCACATAAAATGCACTGCTCGGTGCTGGCAGAGGAAGCAATCAAGGCGGCTGTCAAGGATTATTACGATAAAAACGGCATAGAGTACGACAAATGTCAGTTTGCGGACTGCTCGGGCTGTGCGCACTGTCATGAGGAGTAAGCCATGATGATCTCAACAAGAGGACGCTACGCTTTGCGCGTCCTGATCGATCTTGCGGAGCAGGACAAATCGGAATACATTCCCATGAAGGATATTGCCGCGCGTCAGGAAATATCCAAAAAGTATATGGAGCAAATTATGCCCGTATTGGTGAAAAACGGACTTGTGGACGGAGTACACGGCAAAAAGGGCGGCTATAAGCTTACGCGAAGACCCGAGGATTACAGAGTGGGGGAAATACTTCGGCTTACCGAGGGTGATCTTGCTCCCGTTTCCTGTCTGTCAAAGGACGCCGAGCCTTGCAGCAGGTGCAGGGAGTGCAGGACTGTCAATATGTGGAATGAGTTTAACAAGCTTACCAATGATTTTTTTGACGGGATAAGGATCTCCGATCTTTTAACCGATATTCCCCAATAAACAAATTGATAAAGGCTGTAAAAAAATAAAAGCGGCGAAGCCGCAAATGTTTTTTTCGCTTCCTTTTTGCACTGCAAAAAGGAAGTGGGGAGACTGAGCGAAGCGAAGGCGGGGCAAAGCCCCAAATAGTGCGGAATTACGCCGCCGCTTCGGGTGTTAACATATTTTTAATAAAATACAACCCGTCAAAACTTTGTTTTCCATGTTTTGACGGGTTATATTTATATTGAGTTTTTTACAGCACCTTTTTATTTTCAGCTTTCGTGTAATACAGCGTCCGGATCAAACTCACCGTCTTCAAACGCCTTTATATCCAACAATTTTCCCTTTCCCTCCTCATCAAGCCGGCTGTAATCGCGCACTGTGTAAATATCCACCGTTCCGTTTCCGTACAGGCTGCGCATAGTGCCGTGGAATTTTCCGCCTGACAGTGATTCTCCGTTTGAGTAAAAAATATCCCTGAAATAACGCACCTTTTCCCCGTTGAAGTACCACTCGTCGGCCGTTTGGTCATAGGTCACGCCGAAGGGCTTGTATTCCTCGGCAAGCTTTAAATTCTCCTCTCTTTCCTTTAAAAAATCCTCCTCGCCCATGGGATAATTGTAAGTGGTTTCAATAGCTAAATCCGATTTACCGACAGCTATTGCGTTTTCATTGTCGACCCGGACGGCGTTTTCAATGTCGGAGCCTGCTTCGACCACCGTTGAGTCCTCGGAAGTACTCACATAGTCATCGGAGTCGGGATTTACGGCTATTGAATCATCGGAGGCGATTATAACGTGCGTAACCTCTTTATCGGTCAGGATAGCGTTTATATCGCGGGCATTAAACTCCTCCTCCGAAAATTCCTTTAAGCCGATAAGCTTTCCGCTTGGGTCAAAGGAACCGTCGGGATTTCGCTCAATCTCGCTGAAGTCGCGGACGGCGTACACGTCAACAACGCCATCTTCATTGATATAATCCCAGCCCGCCTGATTTCCGTCCTCGTCTATGGGGTAGTAATCCTCGAACCAGCGCACCTTCTTACCGTTATAGTAAAGACCTTCTTTCTCGCCTTTATCGACCAGACCGAATTGCTCGTATATTTTGTAATGTTCGCGGCCGGCGGTGTTGTCTTTGTCTTTGATGTCGGTTTCGCCCGTCTGTTCCTGCGCAATGGTGCTTGTTTCTGCGTTCGGATTCATTTTTACCCTCATATTAATGGTAAGAGGCTCGAATACCGTTTTTTCGCCGTTGTATTCCTTCTTTGCCAAATACAGCATTTGGTTTTCAAGGGAGTGATCCTTGTCTATTCTCAAATCGTACTCTCCGTACTTTGTTACGTAGTAAAAATCTCCGTATGCGTAGTCTATCACCACAACATCTTCCACCGGAATAGGTTCTTCGTCTGTCGTTATGCTGTAGTTTGCGCTTATGGAAGAGCATATCTCACGCTTGCCGTCGCCGTTTATATCGGCAAGCCACAAGTCCCGTACAGGATAGCCCTGATAAAGGGTAGATTCCGCGCCGCCCTCTACAGCCTTTACATTATTCGCACTCCAGATGAAATACACTCCCGGAAATTCCGCCATTTCAAATTCAAGGGTTTCGGAGCTGTCATATATATTACCGTCAAAGGGTTTGTCATTGTACTCTACAATATTGCTGATATATGGCTTAAAGTCGCTTAAATGCCTTTCAACAACGATTTGATGGATATTTTGCTTGTAGTCCTCTTGATTATACACTCCGAGATTATTGTTTGCAAGCGGAAAAATCGTTTGCTCAAGGTATGACGGAAAGAGTCCGCTGCTATGATAACGCCCGTCTGTGTCGCCTGTGGCGCGGTAAGTGTCGGTGTTTTCGTTCTTTATAAGGAAGTAAAACCACTTGTCTCCTTTAAGCATAGGAGTAAGTCCGCTATATGTCAAAAGTTCGTCATCGTAAACGGCATAGGACTGAGAAATTATTATCTCGTCGCCCTCGTTAACGGTATTATTGCCTTTGATTATTTTGTCAATTCTGAATTTGTTGTAGGATTGCGTATTGCGGGAATGGTCAACAAGGTCCCTTGAATAAGTGGGGTCAAAGGATTGATGCGCGTCGTCCGTAAAGGTTCCGCAAACCACCAAGTCACTCCTTCTCTCCAATGTGTTATAAAGGTCAAAAACCTCTCTGTCAAATAATCCCAATCCCAATCTTTCAAGAGTAAGCTCGGAGAAATCCCCCTGATAAACGTATTTTGCGTCATCGGGGTAAGCAACGCTGTTTGAAGTATCGGGGTCGCTGACGCCGTTTAATGATATATTCGCACCGCTTGCGTCGTTATCGGAGCCCTGCTGCGAGGGGAAAGCGATATTCCCGTTTCTTAAAACCGCCGCTCCAGCCGATGCCGCGATTACTACCGCCATTGCCGCGCATGCCGCCTTCCACGGGAATTTTTTCTTTGTAATTGTGATATGCAGCGGCTGCGCGTATTCGTCTTCAGCTTGCTCTTGATTTATTTGCGCCGCCTTTGCCTTATAGACCAGCTCCTCGTCGATATCGGTCAACGCTTCGAATAATTCTTCGGATTTCATGTAAGATACTTCCTTTCCTGTTAAAATCAATATCCCGCTTTTTCCAGATGCTGCCGCAGCTTTTTTCTTACTCGGTTCAAGGTAACGGAAACGTTGTTTTCGGTAAGCCCGAACTGCGCCGCAATATCCGTCACGCTGTCGCAATACCAGTAGCGGCAGATGAAAATATTTCTTTTTTGCTTCGGGAGACCTCGAAGAAACCTGTTGATTTCTTCTATAAGCTCTTTTCGCTCCTGCTCCCGCTCAAAATCGGCGTTTTCGGAAATAGTTTCGGACAGCTCCTCAAAAACCGCCGCCGTCTGCCCTCCTCCACGTTTTTCCGTCGTCTGTCTTCGGCGCATGTTTATCGCGAAATTCCGGGTTAACTTACCCAAAAATGTTGACAGCATTTCGGGCTTATGCGGCGGAATAAGCTCCCACGCTTTCATAAGCGTATCGTTGATACACTCCTCCGCGTCCTGCCGTGAGCCTAAAATATTGCCCGCAATCTTCATGCAGTAGCTTTTGTACTTTTCCGAAGCTGCCGAGATCGCGGTTTCGCTTCGCCGCAGAAAAAGCTCTATTATTTCCTTGTCTTCCATTATTAAAATTCCTTACTAATTAGTCCTTTGTAATCGGGCATCCGCAAACGTTATCAACTTGATATGTATAAAATTGATGTTATAGAATCCGTTTCCCGGGAGCGGCTTTGCCCTTTCATCTGTATACACAAAATCTGTCGGAAAATCTTACACTTTTTTAAAATTTTTTTGTTAAAAAAAGGGTATGTAAAAAATGTAACCCGTCAGAACCAGAATAAACGAGGGTTTGACGGGTATGTTTTATTGAAAAAAATGTCAACGCCCGAAGCGGCGGCTTCGCATGGAAGCGAACCGGCGGCTGCCCAAAGTGCCGACAAGGATGTCGGCACCCAAAGCAGTCGCTTAGTTGCCTGCTTCTGCAATGGCTGTAATTATTCACTTCGTGGGACTTTGTCCCACACCCCACTTCCTTTTTGCAGTGCAAAAAGGAAGCGAAAAAGACATTTGCGGCTTCGCCGCTTTCATTTTTTCTTTTTTTACTAAATCGCGTCCTTAAGGCTCTTAACAAACTCTCCCGCTTCCTTGACCGCGTCTTTTCCCGATTTCTCAAACAGCCTTACTATTGCCGATCCCACTATAACGCCGTCACAATATCCCGACATTTTTTTAGCCTGTTCGGGATTTGATATTCCGAAGCCCACCGCACAGGGGCAGGAGGCGTATTTCTTTATAGTGCCGAAAAACTCGTCAAAGTTAGTGGAAAAGCTGCTGCGTACGCCCGTAACACCCGTTGAGGAAACGCAGTACAAAAAGCCCTTGCTGTTTGAAGCTATTTCTTTTATCCTGTCATGAGAGGTAGGGGCAACCAAGTTTATGTTTATTATCCCGTGCTTCTCCGCGAAATCGGCAATTTCTCCCCTTTCCTCATAGGGCATATCGGGGACAATAACACCGTCTATCCCGAAATCGGCGCAGGATTTAAAAAACTTTTCCGTGCCGTAAACAAAGATTGTGTTTATGTACATCATCAAAAGCAAAGGCTTGTCGCAGCTTTTTCTGATATTTTTTACACATTCGAATATTTTATCAAGGTTAACGCCGCCCTGTAAGGCTCTTAAGGAGGCCTTCTGTATAGTTACGCCCTCCGCCACGGGGTCGGAAAAGGGAACGCCCAACTCGATAATATCCGCGCCCTTGTCGAACATTTCAAGAGCGGTTTTTTCCGTTGTTTCTATGTCGGGGTCTCCCGAGGTGATAAAGGTGATCAACGCTTTTTTATTTTCGGCTTTGAGCTGTTCAAAGCATTTTTCTATTCTGTTCATAAAATTCTCCTTTTTTGGACATGTTTTTAGTTTTCCACCTGCACTCCGCGGTATCTTGCCACCGAGTAAACGTCCTTATCCCCTCTGCCCGAAATATTGACCACCATTATCTGGTCCTTTCCCATAGTGGGAGCAATTTTTAATGCTACGGAAAGAGCGTGTGAGGATTCGATAGCGGGAATAATGCCCTCCGTTCTCGACAGATATTCAAAAGCGCGGACAGCCTCCTCGTCGGTAACGCTTATATATTCGGCTCTGCCCGTTTTCCACAAATGAGCGTGCTCGGGCCCTATTCCGGGGTAGTCAAGTCCCGCGGAAATAGAGTAAACGGGAGCTATCTGACCGAATTTATCCTGCAAGAATACCGATTTCATGCCGTGGAAAATACCCGTTGAGCCTCTTGCGATAGTAGCGGCTGTCTCTTCCGTTTCAACGCCCCGTCCCGCCGCCTCCGCGCCGATAAGCCGTACCGATTTATCGGGAATAAAATCACAGAACGCGCCCATAGCGTTTGAGCCGCCGCCTACACAGGCTATTACGCAGTCGGGGAGCTTGCCTTCTTTTTCCTGAAGCTGTCTTCGTATCTCCTTGCTGATAACGCTTTGAAAATCCCTTACCATAGCGGGGTAAGGGTGAGGCCCCATTACCGAGCCTATACAGTAGAAGGTGTTTTCAACGTTGGTCGCCCAATCGCGGAACGCTTCGTTGATAGCGTCCTTTAAGGTAGCGGTGCCAGAATCCACGGGAACTACCTCCGAGCCTAACAGCCTCATGCGGTACACGTTAAGGGACTGCCTTTCAACATCGGTGCTGCCCATATATACGCAGCATTCAAGCCCGAACAGCGCGCAGGCGGTGGCGGTGGCAACGCCGTGCTGTCCCGCGCCCGTTTCCGCGATTATCCTCTTTTTGCCCATTTTTTTCGCCAGCAGAATCTGACCCAAAACGTTGTTGATCTTATGTGAGCCCGTGTGGTTCATATCCTCGCGTTTAAGATAAATCTTACAGCCGCCCAAGTCCTTTGTCATCTTTTCGGCGTAATACAGCATAGAGGGTCTGCCAGCGTAATTTTTGTACAAGTCCGTTAACTCCGCCAGAAATTCGGGGTCGTTTTTGTATTTTTCGTAGGCTTCCTCCAATTCGTGTACGGCGTTCATGACCGTTTCGGGGATAAACTGTCCGCCGTATTCTCCGTATCTTCCTGCTTTTTCCATTTTAGCTTCCTTTCTTATTACAGTTTTCTTAATCTGTCAACGATTTCAATTATTTGTTTTATTTTTTCTCTGTCCTTAATGCCGTCTGTCTCGATCCCTCCGCTTAAGTCTATTCCGTAAGGCTTTAGCGTTACCGCCGCTTTTTCAAGGTTTTCCGCGGTAATTCCTCCCGCGGCGAAAAAAGGCTTGCTTATCCTTGTTTTTGAAATTAGCTCCCAGTCAAAGGCCTTGCCCGTACCTCCGTAGGCGTTTTTTGAAAAAGCGTCAAGCAGGAGCTTGTCCGCGTTTAGGCTGTTCGCCTTTACAATATCCTCCCCCGTGCTTACTCTGACGGCTTTCCATATTTCGCAGCCTTCGGGAATGATTTTCCGCAGACGGTCTATATATTCCCCGTCCTCGTCGCCGTGAAGCTGGTAAACGCTGATTACATCGGCATATTCCGGCATTTCCTCAATAGGCTGATTTACAAACACGCCTACTTTGGCAATGCTCGGCAAAAGCAGCGCGGACAGCTTCTCCGCTTGCTTTAAGGTCACTTTTCTTTTGCTTTCGGCAAATACGAATCCCGCGTAGTCGGGAGGGAATTCGTTAAGGTACTCCGCGTCCTCCTCCCGTCTTATTCCGCAAAGCTTTATTTTTAAATCCATGTTATATTATCCCCAAAAAAACTATGTCAAATCGGTAAGCTCCCGCAAGGTTTTCGCAATATCCCCGCTTCTCATCAGCGTTTCACCTATAAGTGCCGCTTTTGCTCCCGAAGCCTTTAAAGTCCGTATATCGGAATTGCTTGCTATGCCGCTTTCGGTCACTATGGTACAATTGTCGGGGATAAGCTTTGCTAATTTTTTTGTGGTTTCAAGGCTTACCTCAAAGGTTTTCAGATTGCGGTTGTTTATTCCCGTAATTGTACAGCCCGCTTCAAGCACCTTGTAAAGCTCCTCCTCGTTATGGCTTTCCGCCAATACCGACAAGCTCAGATCCTCCGCTATTTTTCTGTACTCCCGAAGCTCGTTTGTATCGAGCATTGCGGCTATAAGCAAAATCGCGTCCGCGCCTATTGCCCTTGCCTCGTATATCTGATATGGGTCAAATATAAAATCCTTGCGCAAAACGGGGATAGATACCTTTTGCTTTATCTCCTTAAGGTACTCCGCGCTGCCCTTGAAATAATACTCCTCGGTAAGGCAGGATATAGCCCTTGCTCCCGCCTTTTGGTATAATACCGCCGTTTCAGCGGGCTTAAAATTAGGCTGTATAATGCCTTTTGAGGGGGACGCCTTTTTCACCTCGGCTATTATCGCTATTTCCTTTTCGCTTTGAGGGGTTATTGCGCTTTTGAAGTCCTTGCAGGGCGTTGATACAGATTCCGCCGCTTTTTTTATTTCCGAAAAGGGTATTTTTTCTTTATCCCGGTTAAGCTGTTCAATTCGTCTGATTTTTATATCGTCAAGTATCAAGGGTTACTTCCTCCGTCAAAACTTATTTGTAGCTTTAATGAACTCCTCGGCTTTCTTAAGTGCCGCTCCGCTGTCTATAAGCTCCTCCGCAAGCTTCACGCCGTCCTTTATGCTGTCCGCCTTTCCCGAAATATACAGCCCGCAGGCGGAATTAAGCACAGCAACGTCTCTTTTCGCGCCCTTTATTTCACCCTTTAAAATACCAAAGGTGATCTTTGCGTTTTCTTCTCCCGTGCCGCCGATTATTTCTTCCTTTGAAGCGGTTTTAAGCCCGAAATCCTCGGGAGAAACGGTGTATGATTTAAACTCGGGAGTGCCGTTATTATCGGAAAATTCACATATTTTTGTGGGCGCGCTTATTGACATCTCGTCAAGCTTATCCGTTCCGTAAACGGTCATTCCTCTTTTAACTCCGAGATTGTAAAGAACATGAGAAAGTATTTCCAAGTATTCCTCGCTGAATACTCCCATTACCTGCATATCCGCGGCGGCGGGGTTGGTAAGAGGGCCTAAGATATTGAAAACGGTGCGTATACCCAATTCCTTTCTTACGGGGCCTACGAAACGCATAGCCGAATGGTACTTCTGCGCGAACATAAAGCACATTCCGCATTCCTCTAAAACCTGCTGCATTTGCTCCGTTTCAAGGTCGATCTTTACCCCCATGGCTTCAAGACAGTCCGCCGCTCCCGATTTGCTTGAAGCGGCTCTGTTGCCGTGCTTTGCTACCTTTACTCCCGCCGAGGCGATAACTATCGAGGCGGTGGTGGATATGTTAAAGGAATCAGACTTGTCGCCGCCCGTACCCACTATCTCAAACACGCTTCCCGAGTGCTTCAAAGGCGTTCCCGCCTTTCTCATTCCTATTGCGGATGCGGTTATCTCGTTTACCGTTTCTCCCTTTGCGGCAAGGGCGGTAAGGTAGGACGCCATAAGCATCTGGCTTGCCCGTCCCGTCATTATTTCGTCCATGACCTGTTCAACCGTTTCCTTAGACAGCTCCTCTTTGTTCATAAGCTGTCCGATAGCTTCCTTAATCATAGCCGTTTATCCTTTCTTTCTGTTTTTGGAACTTGTTCTTATACATTCTTTAAAAAGTTTTCTATAATATCCTTGCCATTTGGTGTAAGAATTGATTCGGGGTGAAACTGCACGCCGTAAATAGGGTAAGTATTGTGCTGAACCGCCATTATTTCTCCGTCATCTGTTTTGGCGGTGACCGTAAGCTCCTCGGGCAGCGTGTTTTCGTCTCCCGCCAAAGAATGGTATCTGGCGGCTTCTATATACTCGGGCAAGCCCTTGAACAGCACCGTATCGTTATTGACCTTGACCTTGGACATTTTACCGTGCATAAGCCGCTTTGCGTAGCCTACCGTTCCTCCGAAGGCTTTAAAAATCGACTGATGCCCGAGACAAACGCCTAAAATCGGTATATGTGTACCGCAGGTTTTCACCGTTTCGATACAAATTCCCGCGTCCTCGGGCCTGCCGGGGCCGGGGGAGATTATTATTTTTTCGGGGGCAAGCCCTTCAAGCTTATCTATGGTCATCTCGTTGTTGCGGATAACCTTTATATCGGGGTTTATTGCTCCTATAAGCTGATATAAATTATAGGAAAAGCTGTCGTAATTGTCTATAAGTAAAATCATACCGAACTCCTTGTTAAATTATTGATAAACAAAACGTCCTCAAAATAATTTATTCCAATGGCGTTTCTCACCTCTGTCAAGGTTTTGTTTGTGATTTCCGCCGCCTGCGAAGTACCCTTTTTCAGAATATTCAAAAGCTCGCCCTTGTCTTTTGAAAATTCCTCCCTACGCTTTCTTATATCGGAAAACGTTTCCTGTAATACGCTGTTCAGAAATTTTTTGCACTTCATATCTCCCAAGCCGCCTTTTTCGTAATGCTGTTTCATTTCGTCAAGACAGCTGTATTCGGGCAGATATTCGTCAAAATGCTCTTTTTTGGAGAATGCTTCAAGGTAAATGAAAACGGGATTGTTTGCCGTGTGTCCGGGGTCGGAAACATTTATGTGCAGCGGGTCGGTGTACATTGACATTACCTTTTCGCGGGTGGTTTTTTCGTCGTCCTTGATGTAAATGCAGTTGTTCAGGGATTTTGACATTTTTGCCGCGCCGTCCGTTCCCACCAATCGGAAGCAGGCGGAGCGTTCGGGCAGTATCGCCTGTGGTTCAACAAGAACATTGCATTTATATATCCGGTTAAAGGAGGAAACTATCTCGCGGGCTTGTTCCAGCATAGGAAGCTGGTCGTCTCCGCAGGGGACGTATTCGGCTTTAAAGGCGGTAATATCGGCGGCTTGGCTTATGGGATAGGTC
This sequence comes from Oscillospiraceae bacterium, assembly GCA_014796735.1. Lineage (GTDB taxonomy): Bacteria > Bacillota > Clostridia > Oscillospirales > Ruminococcaceae > Ruminiclostridium_E. The sequence continues at coordinate 1,883 of JAAVIG010000157.1, read as the reverse complement.
ACAAACCCTACGGGAAGATTGTGTCCGAAGCCGTGCGCTCTTATTTCCTGTTTTACGGTGGGATTGCGTTCAAGTCGTGACATTGTGACCAAGTTTGAATAATACATAGGCAGTTCGGTCAAAGCGGGTATTCCCGACTGAACGCAAAGGCTTGTTTTTTCTGGGTCAAGCCCTACCGCCAAGTAATCGAGAGTCAGCTCCAGAATGCTTTGCCTTATTTTTTCGGGGTTGTCGGAATTATCGGTAAGCGCCTGCAAATCGGCTATCAAGACAAACATATGATACTTATCCGTTTTTTGAAGCTTTACCCTGCTTTCCAACGTACCCGCGTAATGCCCTATATGCAGCGACCCCGTGGGGCGGTCGCCTGTAAGAATAATGCTTTTTTCCATTTTATTCTATTCCCTCGTCAGCGGCTTCCAGTGCCTTGACTACCGCCATAGCTTTGTTTATGCACTCGTTATACTCGTTTTCGGGGACACTGTCCGCCACTATTCCCGCGCCCGACCTTACAAACACCTTTCCGTTTTTCTTAAAGGCAATGCGTATCGAGATGCAGGTGTCTAAATTTCCCGTAAAATCGAGATAGCCTATTGCTCCGCCGTAAATACCGCGCTTGTTGTTTTCAAGCTTGTTTATTATCTCACAGGCGCGTATTTTCGGCGCGCCCGACAGTGTTCCCGCGGGCAATACCGCATTTACCGCGTCCACCGCCGTCTTATCATCACGAATTTCCCCCTTTACCGTTGAGCCGATATGCATAACATGTGAAAACCGCTCCACGGACATGTACTTTTCCACTTCAACGCTGCCGAATTTGCTGATTTTTCCGAGGTCGTTTCTTCCCAAATCGACTAACATATTATGTTCGGCTTTTTCCTTTTCGTCGGAAAGCAGACCCTCTTCCAAAGCCTTGTCTTCAGCCTCTGTTTTTCCTCTCGGTCTTGTACCCGCCAAGGGAAAGGTGCGCAGAACACCGTTTTGAAGCTTAACAAGAGTTTCGGGAGAAGCTCCCGCTATTTCTATATCGTCGCTTGAAAAATAAAACATATAAGGCGAGGGGTTGGAGGTGCGCAAAATGCGGTAAGCGTCCAAAAGGCTGCCCTCGTAATCCGCATCAAGGCGGTTGCTGAGTACAACTTGAAAAATGTCACCCTCTTTAATGTGCTCCTTAGCTTTTTCCACCATCCGGCAGTATTCCTCTTTGCTGAAAAGTCGGCGGAAATCCGATTTTAACTTACCGCCCACATGCTTTTTGGGCTTTCCGTAAAGTATCAAATTTTTCATTAAATTCAAGGTCTCAATACCGTTGTAGTAGGAGTTTTCTATATCCTCGGCGGAAATATTGCAGATAAGCACGATTTTCTGCTTGAAATTATCAAAGGCTATTACCTTGTCAAACAGCATAAGGTCAACATCGTTAAAATTTTCCTGGTCCTCCGCGTCAAGGTTTAGCGTGGGTTCGCTGTATTTGATGTAATCGTAGGAGAAGTAGCCCACTAAGCCGCCCGTAAAGGGGGGGAGGGAAGGGATAGAGGGGCTTAAGTGGTCCTGTATAACGCGCTTTATTATTTCGTCGGGGTGTTCGTCGTTAAAGCTTTGGGAACGCCCCTCTTTGGTGATTTTAATAAAGCCGTTGGCGCAGGTTATTTCGCTTACGGGGTCGTAGCCTAAAAAAGTGTATCTTCCCCAATTCTGCTTATCCTCAATGCTCTCTAACATATAGCAGTGGGAGCTTATGTTCTGCAAAATTCCCAGCACCGTCACTGGGGTTCTCATATCGGAAAAAATTTCGGTGCTTAATGGGATACTGCGGTATTTTCCGCTTTCGGCGTACTCTTTTGCTTGTTCAAAGGTTAAGTTTATCATTTTCTTTTTCCTTT
>JAAVIG010000156.1 GCA_014796735.1 Oscillospiraceae bacterium | reverse complement strand
TTGATCTCTTCTTTTAATTTTTTTATTTCCATTCTTTTATTATACTGCTATTTTTTAAAAAAGTAAATGCTGTTGCCCTGGCCATCCGGTCAGTGAATGTCTTGTCAGTGCAACGGATTTTAAAAAACCAGAAAAAAGCATAAGAATATGTTTCACATAATACAATAAATATTGATAACGAGATTTTCCGGTTACAACTTTTTTATACCAATCCCTTTTTAAACTGACGTAATACCCACAGTTTAAAAAGGGATTGCACCCAAAACACTAATCCAACAGTTTTAAAAGGGATTAGTATTAAACAGCGATCAGGCAGCCTTTTTCAGGATGCCTGATCGTGTTTTTTTATGCTTAACATAATAGCAGTTTGCTTTGAAGGTTTAGGATCGCCGAATTTTTGACCGATAAATATTCAGCAAATTAAGGGGATTGCAATTTTCCGCGGTATAAAAGGGAATTTTGAGGTTCCCAAAATCGGGATATTATTTGAGCGGGCATGAATTATTAGGCAGAAAGCTTAAAAAACGTCCGGTTATGCGTATAAAGATTTGATTGCCTGCAAAATGAAAAATAAGCTTACACTCAATGAACAGAACGGCTTAAACAAAATCAAAAAGCCTCATATCCTTCCCACCTGCGTCAGATACATTTTAGCATACTCTCCCGACATCTCCATAAGCTCTCGATGTGTCCCGCGCTCCGCTATCTGCCCGTCGCGTATCAGCAATATCAAGTCAGAATCGCGTATGGTAGACAGGCGGTGAGCGATAATAAACGAGGTGCGGCCTTTGGTAACGGTCAGCATGGTTTTGCGGATATGCTGCTCCGTTACGGTGTCAACCGAGCTGGTGGCCTCGTCCAGTATCATGATAGGTGCCTGATTCAGTACGGCTCTTGCTATTGTAAGCAGCTGGCGCTCCCCCTGGCTCAGCTCCGCGCCGCTGCGGTAAAGGATCGTGTCAAAGCCCTCGGGCAGCCTTCGTATAAAGCCGTCGGCTCCGGCAATTTCAGCCGCCTCCTCTATCTCCTTTTCAGAAGCGTTTTCGCAGCCATAGCCGATATTTTCCCGGACAGAGGCGCCGAAAAGTGCCGTATCCTGAAGCACCACGCCAAAAGCCCTGCGCAGTTCTTTTAACTTATACTCCCGCAGGTCGTGACCGTCCAGTAAAATCGCGCCCTCCTGCACGTCATAGAAGCGAGTCAGCAGATTTATCAGGGTGGTTTTTCCCGAGCCCGTAGGTCCTACCACCGCCACTCTGGTTCCCGCCGGTATATCCAGATTGATATTGCGCAAAACGGGCTTGTCCTCACGATAGCCAAAGGTCACATTGCGGAAGCTTACGGCGCCGAGTACTCCAACCGCGCTTTTAGCTCCGTCAACGTCCTCCGGCTCACAGCTCTCGTCCATAATCTCCAGTATTCGCTCCGCACCTGCCACCGCCGTCTGAAAATTATTGTAGATATTGGCGATCTCCACAAAGGGACGGGAAAACTGCCTTGAATACAGCAGAAAGCTTGAAATCTCACCCACGGTGAGTTTACCTTCAAGCGCCATTATACCGCTGATTATGGCAATAAGCACATAGGTCAGATTGTTTATCACATTAGTCATAGGCATCAGGTATCCCGATACTATCTGAGCTTTTACGGCAACACGGCAGAATTCGTCGTTGTTCCGCGAAAAACTTTCCACCATCTCCTGCTCCTGTCCAAAGGCCTTGACAATGTTTATTCCGGAAATACTTTCCTCCGTCTGACCGTTAAGTTTGCCTAAAATTTCCTGCTGCTGTTTGTACAATACTTTGGTACGCTTAGTCACTGCCTTAGTCAGCAGAAAAATCAGCAGCACCGCAAAAAGCGACACGGCGGTAAGCAATGGGCTCATATATATCATAACACAAAATATGCCTATGATAGTAAAACCGTACATCATCAGCTGTGTAAGAGAGTCGGATATCGTAACGCTGATATTGTCCACATCGTTTGTCAGCCGGCTCATCAGCTCACCGTGCTGCCTCTTGTCAAAAAAAGACAGGGGCAGCTTTTCCATATGGGAAAACAGAACGGTGCGAATATGCAGGATAAGCCGCTGTCCGATACCCGCCATAAAAAACTGCTGCAAAAATCGGATAAGCCAGTCCCCTAAATACAGAGCCGATAAAATTATAAGCAGCATCACACCCGGATTCCCGCTGTCAATACTGTTGACCGCCTTACCTATAATATAAGGAGACAGCACGGCGGAACCGGAGGCCAAAGCGGACAAAAGCATGATCCATCCCAAGCCTTTACGGTGTCCCTTGGTCATTTTCCAAAGACGTACCAGCGTGCCTTTCATATCCTTGGGCTTCACTGCCGGAATCCCCCTGCCACGTCCGAGCTGTGAGGGAGGAGTAACCATATTCTTATTCATCGACCGCACCTTCTTCCGTACCTTCTCCTATGCCTTTTATACTTTCTTCTTTGTCGGCAGCCGATTTTTCTGCATCTCCGATCTGAGAACGGTATATAGCCCTATATGTCTCACAGTGCTCCATAAGACTTTCATGAGAACCGAATCCGCATATCCTGCCGTCCTCCATGCATAGTATACGGTCTGCCTTCATAACAGTGGAAATACGCTGGCTCACCAGCAGCACCGTCATTCCTTCGGATTCTTTGCCGATATTTTTCAGTACCGACGCCTCCGTTGCTGCGTCCAAGGCGCTGGTGCAGTCGTCTAAAATCAGTATATTCGGCTTTTTGAGCAATGCCCTCGCAATGGATAAGCGCTGCTTCTGTCCGCCGGAAAGATTGACGCCGCCCTGTCCCAGCCAAGTGTTATAATTTTCCGGAAGCTCCGAAACAAAGGAATCCGCACAAGCCGCCTTCGCCGCCCGTCTTACTTCCTCAATATCCGCCTGTTTATCTCCCCAACGCAGATTGTCCAGTATCGTTCCCGTGAAAAGCACCGCTTTCTGCGGTACTACGGCAATTATTCGACGCAGCTGCTTTGAAGGCGTCAGGGTAACATCGCGCCCCATTACCAGAACCTGACCGCTGTCGGCGTCATAAAAACGGGGAACCAGATTAACAAGCGATGATTTGCCGGAACCGGTAGGCCCTATAATGCCCAAGGTCTCACCGTCACCTACGGAAAAGCTTGCATCCTTTACCGCCGGACGGGAGGTGCCCGCATAGGAGAAGGACACCTGTCGGAAAACAATGCTGTCCACTGTCCGAGGTAATTTTTCGTTTTCACTGTCTGTAAAAAGGGGAACAATATTCACCCCCTTGTCATTGTCGGCGCTGTCATCTTCCGGCTCCTTCTGTGCAGGCACCTCGTCAAAAATCTCCTGTACTCTTGCGGAGGAAGCCATGGCACGAACTGCGGAATTCAAGATGTTGGACACCATGCCCAGCGAAAACAGCACCTGCGTCATATAGTTTACGCAGGCCATAAGCCGTCCTATTTCTCCGTTCATCTCCCGTCCGGAAATCCATAGCATTATAACTATCCCGGCGTTTACCGCAAGGTTTATCAGCGGGCCGAATACTGCCATTACCCTCATGGAGGAAATTCCCGCTTCTGCAAGCTGATGTGAGGCGGAAGTGAACTTTTTGTACTCCTGTTCCTCTGCACGGAAAGCCTTGACTACGCGAACGGCACTTAAAAATTCTCTGCTGGTGCGGTTAAGTCCGTCCAGCCTTTTTTGCATTCTGTCAAAACGGGGGTAGCCTGCTTTCATGTTGCCGAAAATAAGCAGACCTGCACATATCAGAATAACAAGCATTAAGGGTAAAAGCTCCGGCAGCTGAAGTATGATAAGCACCACCGCGCCGATACAGGTCACCGGCGCTTTCAGCATTATACGCATTGTTCCGTTGATAAAACTCTGCATCTGCGTCACGTCGTTGGTTATTCTTGTGATAATGGAGGCGGGCTGCAGCCGATCAATATTTTCATAGGACAAGGTCTGCACCTTTTTATAAATATCCAGCCTTATCTCCTTGCCGATAAGCTGAGAGGTCCTGCCAGCGTAAATATTGCGCACTACCGCACCGACTGCTCCCGCTGCGGTAATCCCCAACATAATCAAACCGTACCGCAGAATAAGGTCCATTTCCTGCCCTTTTACTCCACGATCCACTATATATGACATAAAGGTAGGCTGCAAGAGATCGGCAAAGGTCTCCACGGTAAGAAATAACACCGCCGTCATAAACATGCCTGTATGCTTTTTTATATAGCTCAGCATAAGCTTCATGACTTATGCTCCTCTTCGTTATACAAAAAAGAAATATTTTCGGCGGAATAAAGCTTAGCGGGCACAGGAAAAGGCGGATTTTCACCCTTTAGCTCTCCTTTAAGCAGTGCTTTTGCTCCGGTTAAAACATATGGGATAATATCCGAGGTTAAGGGGCACTTCGCGTGGGAAGGATAGATCGTTTGTATATCCTTTGACATGGTTTTGATTTTTTCCAGTGAAGCGATCAGCTCGGGGACATTTCTGCCTTCTCCGAACATGTACATCATACCGTTCTGGATACTGTCTCCGGAAATCAGTAAACGCTTTTCACGCTCAAAAAGCATAACGCTTCCCGGTGTATGACCGGGAGTGAAAATCACTTCAAATTTCCATATTCCAAGGTCGATGATGTCGCCCTCCGACAAAGGAAAAACCTTTTCAGGATCGCCTCCCTCCGGAAGATTACGTATGTAGCGCTCCTTATCCGCCGGATTCATATAAATTTCGTCAAACTCACCGTTACAGCCTGTATGATCCCTGTCCGTGTGAGTGTTTACTACGAATACAGGCAGACTTGTCAGTCCGGTTACAATGGCTTTCATGGGAATATTGCCGAAGCCCGTATCCACTAACATTGCTTTTTCGGTGCCTTCAAACAAAAATGCTCTTACTCCGCCGTTTTCTATGCGCCAGAAGTGTTCTTGTTCTTTTATGATTTTGTATTCTGCTGTCATGATAATTGCGCTCCTTTTTTTAGTTAAGTAAATTATAACATTTTTTAGGAATTTGTTCAAGGGGGGATTTTATGGGGGTGGTCGGGTTGAGCGTTTTTTGTTGGATTATTAAAAGAAAATAACAAACGACTTTTCAAAAGGAGTTCGTTTGTTATTTTCTTTTTGGTTTAGTTAATATAGTTGTTTTTTATGATGTTTTTATCTGGGATTGGTAAATATTCAGCAATTCGGCGAAATTAGCAATTTAAGGGGACTTGTTTTTTCCTTTTTGCAGTGCAAAAAAATCAAGTTTACAAAATCAGTTTTTTTGATTAACTCTGCTAAAATAGATCGCTTGGTGTTTCCTTTGAGTTTAATAACAGCATAACAAAATTATAATTAGTTTTTCATTTTATAAAAGATTTAAATATTACAAAGTAGAGATGGATTTTGATTTAATCAGATTTGATAATTTTCAATGTTTTTTAGACAAAAAATTCAGAAAATTCGTATATTTGCACAAAAAAGATTGACCTTTTGTTGAATATATGTTATAATTACAAAGTTAAGTCATGTCATATTAGGGTATTTAGGGTATGTTTTACGGTTTTTTAGGCATGTTATCATCACCTAAAATGATGTTATATAATAAGATTATCATATGGGGGCGTTTATGTAAAAATTTGTAATCGAATGTTTGGTTTGTTGCAATTATTAAGTTGAAGGAAAGACAGATTTTTTCACAAAAAACGGAGGTTTAAAATGGCAGATTATTCAATTAGTTCTGCAAATCTGAATGCTATTGAAAAAAATTTGAGCAGCATCAACAACAAGATCGGTGCGCTGAACGACAGTATTGGAGTACTTGACAGTCGTGTTGATCAAGTCAACGATAATGTTAAGGTCGTTTTTGATGAAGTAGGAGCTTTAGCGAGAGATTTTCGTGATTTTGTTCAGCTGCAGGTGAGAGCAAATGCAAAGTCCAATTCACAGCAGCGGCTCATTCAGATCAAGCAGGAAATGGAGAAGCGGTTTGGCCATTATGACATTGTCAGAAGGACAGCAACGGGTATATTACAGGCTGATGATCTTGGCATCGTTAAAAAAGACACCATTAGTAATGCAACTGAGGAGCTGATGATTTCAACTCCCGGATATTGGCTTGCACCTTGCTTGGTAGCATTGGCGGCTTGGATCAATGACCAGCCGGGGCTTGCTGAAAAGGCGCTGAGGGAAGGCATTAAGAGAAATGACGAAAAGACATCTCTCTTTTGGGCATTAATTTGCAGACGTGCCGACCGAAAGCCTGCCGCTCTGAAATGGACTCAGCGGTATCTCGAAAATCAGGACGAGGAAAATCTGGATCGTAAAACCGTTATTATCCTTGACGCATTTGCCAGCGGTCTGCTCGGCTCGGATTCCGAAGGTGTTGTGTCAAAGCAGATGGGCGAGTGGCTTGAACATCTTGCGGATAAGCCGGGATTTGTTGAACAGCAGACTCAACAGTGGGCTGACGCTATTAACTTGAAAAGAAAGCCTCTTCAGTCTGACGGCTATACATATCTTCGCAAATACAGCAGAAGTTGGCCCGCATTGCAGGATATTATGGAAGGTGCAATGCTTCACGCAGAGATTCTCAACTATTTTACTTCCATTTTTGAGCAGGAAGCATCCACCGATTCGCTAAAAGCACAGCTTGATGAAATCCTCAATAGTTTGGTAACCGAGTATGATGATGAAGAAATTCCCTTGAGAAAGGAAGAAAAGTACAATCAATTCGTTGTTGAGTTCGATGGCGATGAAGAACGCGCCCGTCAATATATGAATATTGAACAAACCGCTTTCGAGGAACGTAAGGACTTTACTCAGCTTCTTACCGATGCTGCCATGAAGCCTGAAAGCTCTAATGCCAGTGTTTCCACTCAGAAGTTTGCAATTGCTTTGACTAAGGAATGGATAAGCAATGCATACAATGATATTGTAGCTACAAATCGCTCAAAAATACCGCATGAAATTGTAATCAATGTTGATACGTTTAACGACAAGACTGCAGACGGGCAAAATGAAACCGATCTTGTCGACAGATTCTCAGCTTTGGTTGACGCAGAAGAATCAAACGCACTCGCTCATTGCACGCTTTCCGGCTTTGAAAAATTCTGCCTCTGGGGCGGCATTGCTATTGGTGTAATCGGTTTACTTATGTTATTTGTAAGTCCCCTTCTCGGACTTATAGCAATAATTGCGAGTATAGGAATGATTATTAAGCATTTTTCTAAAAAGAAAAGGGTAAATGCAAACCGTCAAAGCATTTCCGCACAATTTGCTCAAAAACGTACAAACGGTATTCAGATCATTCGCGCTACTCTTGCCGAGGTTGTTGACTTCCGAGCTGAATTCGCAGAAAAAGACAGTGAAAGTCAAAAAGTTATCGATTTTCTCGATCAGATTAGTCCTGAACAGTACGTGAAAAAACTATCTGAATCCAATCGAAGGATTTTCGTATCAAAATAAAGGAGGTACTTACATGGACGCGAAAAGTAAAGCCAACTTCATAAATTCAGTTGCGGGTGGACAAAGTGTTCCATGTCCAAAATGCAATAGTTTAAACAATCCTAAAAGCCAATTCTGTGTTTCCTGCGGAGCCGAATTGACCGCACCCTCCGCCGCTGACATAAATAATACCCCGTTCGTATCGGTTGCCCAAAATACTCAACAGACCGCAGAAAAACCGGAAAAATCGGTAAAATATGTTGAACCTGCATCGGTATTTGCTGACGGTCTTCCTTCATGGGACATAGTTCCTCCTCAGGTTATGGTAAGAAGGAGGCGGTAATTTTAATGAAAGTTTTAACTGTATCTCCTCCGCATACATATGCCGAATGGGTCTCTGTTTTAGATATGTTAAAGAACAAGACCAATGATGAGGATACATTACAGGCCATGCTCAGCGGAACTGTAGAATGGCAGTCGGGTGTTGCGGAGCGTTTCTCAAAAAAGCTGATTGATACGATCAATTATCGTATGAACAGTGCAACGGATAAGTTCCAAAAGGAAATATCCCGTACTCAGGGACAGGAAAGAGCTATAGTTCAGGCGCTCCTTGCTCTCCGAAAAGAACTGAGTTTTTTAGCAAAGGCCATCGATCTTCCCGCTTTGCCGGACAAAGAACGCCTGCATTATCGTCAATTAGTGATCGAACAAGCGGACAATATTCAAAGCTCACTTGAAGATTCAGCAAAAAAAGACCGTTCGGGTAAGCTTGCAAGCATAGTCCGCAACAACAAAGTCAATTCGTTATAATAAACAGACAGGAGCAGATAAACATATGAGTGATGTGGCAAAATGTAAAGAACTCTTAAAACGATATTCTATTGCCCGTATACCGTTTATAGTGATAAACACCATAGAACGCACCAGAACTCTTGATATTCTAAAAGAGGTTTCGGAAGAGCTTACACTGTCGTTTTATGTACATACACTTTCAAAGGGAATATATGATTTATCAACGGAAAAAATTATCAATGACGACAAATCCGTTTACGGTGCAATAGATTATATGAGTGAACAAATGAAGCGTAAGCAATATATGACGTTTGTTCTGACAGAAGTTCCCGATTTAAGCACCGATAACAGCGATGCCAGACAAATCCTTGATCTAGTTACTCTCGCTAATGAGTCCGGTGGTGTTGTCATTGTTTTGACAAATAATGCCGTATGGAACCAATTACAGCGCCAGGGCATGATAATTAAGGTCGATTTGCCGAATGAAGATGAGATGTATTCTATTATAAAAGAGTACATTGACGATTATAGGTCGGAAATTCTTATCGAATGGGACAACACGGATATTCGCGAAGCTGCCGCTACCTTAGCGGGAGTAACGAGAATCGAAGCAGAGAATGTTATTGCTGCCTTGATTGCAAATAAAAGCATAAAAAAATCGGATATGGATGAAATTCGACATGCGAAGGATCGTTTGTTCTCCGATATATCCGGTTTAGAGAAAATTGAAGTTGATGAAAGCGTTAAGGACGTAGGAGGTCTTGCAGGACTGCGCAAGTGGCTTGACGAGAAAAAGGAACTTCTTACTCCCGAAAAACGTGATGAGTTAAAATCAAAAGGACTTCAACCGCCCCGCGGCATTCTGTTGGTAGGCGTCCCCGGCTGCGGCAAGTCACTATCCGCAAAATCAATATCCGCAAATTGGAAATTGCCTCTTTACAGGCTTGATTTCGCTACCGTTCAGGGCAGTTATGTCGGACAGACTGAGCAACAGCTTAAAGACGCGCTTACAACAGCTGAAAACGTATCTCCATGTATCCTATGGATTGATGAGATCGAGAAAGGTCTTTCCGGCGCCGGAGGGTCTAATGACGGCGGTGTTTCTACAAGAATGGTTGGACAGTTTCTTTTTTGGCTGCAAGAATGTAAAAAACAAGTGTTCGTTGTAGCAACCGCAAACGATGTGTCTATGCTGCCTTCGGAATTATTGCGCAGGGGTCGTTTTGACGAGCTGTTTTTCGTTGATCTTCCAACAGCAGATGAGCGCAGAGACATACTTGCTCTATATATGCGCAAATATTTGCAATTGGATTTCATTGGCCCGTTTTCAGACAAAATTGTCGAGCTGACTGACGGCTTTACCGGAGCAGATCTCGAATCCTCCGTTCGCGACTTAGCATATCGTTCAATAGCAAACGATACCTTTGTAATGAACGAAGAAAACATAATTACAGCATTCAACAATGTAGTGCCTTTGTCTCAGACAAGCCCCGAAAAGATTGAGGCTATCCGAGAATGGGGCAAAGAGCGAGCCGTTCCCGCTTCGGGAAAACCTATCGGCAGCGAAGAGCTTTCGCAAAAGAAAAACGGGCCAAAAACAAGAAAAGTATTAGTATAATAATCATCAAGGAGGCGTTGATATGCCGAAGCCCTTGCTTAAACAACAGCAGTCGCAAACTCAGATGGGGAGCATGCTGAGCGCGACGCAGCAGCAATCCCAAAAGCAGCAAACGCAGCAGATGGATAAAATGAAGCTTGACCGCTTGCTGAGAAAAACCCGTTCAAAGGAATACATGGACGCATTACATAAATTAGATGCCGGCGGTCATGTTCATAATCAGCATAAGGTCAATGAGATTGTTGATGTTATCCGAAATGAATTTCCTGAAGTTGAGATAAGCAGTGTGCTGCTTGGTTTTGTGTCAATTTGTTATCTTGGCAGACCCTATGAAGTTCATACTCTTGATATGACCGGGCAGATAATAGACCACTATAAAGTTGGTCAGTCTTTGCCGGGAGGTCTTGAAAAAGCCCGTTCTTTAGCACTCAGAGGCGGTTATGAGTTTATCGAAGTTTATGTGGACTGCTGCAGATGTATAAGTTCAACCGGTGCCGTGTCGGTAATTAATGGTTGAGTGATTTATAAGAGAAAAAACGCGGAGGGGAGTTGCCCATTTTTTCAATTACTATTATATCACTTTGATTTATTAAGCGAAAGCTCTTTTCATTATCTGATTGGTGCTTTTCTCAGAAAGGAAGATTATAACTATAACTTGCAGCACTACCTTTAATCGGTTTGCTTCGTTACATGATAACCGTTGATGAGGAAATTCATTCAAATCAGATAAAATGACTTGAATATTTGTTAAATGAATATGATATTATACTAGGGCTTGTTTGAAAAATCGAAAGCGCCGTCTTTTTGCCCCAAAACGGTCATCTTCTACGTCAAAAATCCTCGACAAACGTCAGTTTGCCTTGCGGTTTTTTCCTTGAAGCTAACCATTTTGGAGCAAAAACCCGGCACTTCCTCTATTTTCAAACAAGCCCTAATTTCCGATTAAAGTATAGACAAATTTTGCTGTCGATCGGAAATTAGTGCTTAGGGTGTAATTAACAGCGGTGTGCAGATTGCCAAAATAAGTAAAACAGAGCTTCCTACCACGGGAGGCTCTGTTTTCTATGTTCCGAAAACCGAAAAAAAGTGATAAAAATTGCACAATCAACCTTAATGAAAATCGAATATCTCGACCTGAAATCCGATACCCGCTTATAAGCCTACGCCGATAAAATCTTAGCATATTACAAGAACGGACAAGGCGTAGTCAAGCCGTGCTGTTACTGCGATCGACGATACAAGTGCCAAAACATCAAAATCACTCCGCCGCAGCTGATAAGCTGTTTCTTCCCGTACACCAACGATGGAATATTAAATCTTATCAACCACGGAAATATGTTGTAATTTCACGCATATAATCGTAACAAGCGGAATCGACATTGATTCCAACACCACACCGCTTTGCGGAGCAGTTTAGGAGGTACATATGGCAAAATTGACAACCGAATACACAGACATCAAGGACATACGGCACCAAGTCGAGCACATTGTCCTACCAAATGCCGATGAAAGCCACAAAGAAAGAATTACAGAGGAACTCTGCAACATACTTTCCAAGCCGAAAAAGATTCCTGCTTAATTTTCCCAATTACATTTTACCACAGGAAGGAGGTGCTGTCAAATGATTGTTGTATATGCCCGAAAATCGGTAGAACGCGAAAACAGTATAAGCTGTGAAACCCAAATCGAATACTGCAAATCCATGATCAGACCCGACGAGCGGGACAAAAAAGTTATCACCATAGTAGACAACGGTTTTTCCGGCGGCAACGTAAACCGTGACGGTTTCCAAAAGATGATTAAGCTTATCCGTCAAGGTAAAGTCCGCAAAGTGATTGTTTACAAATTAGACCGTATGAGCCGCTCGCTGGCCGACTTTGTGGACATTCTGCAAGAATTTAAACTGCACGATGTTAAATTTGTATCCTCACAGGAATCCTTTGACACCTCCTCACCCTACGGTGAAATGATAGTAAAGCTGCTGGCGGTATTTGCCGAGTTTGAGCGCACCTCAATAATTGAGCGTGTTACCCAAGCTTACGCCCACCGCAGTGAAATGGGATTTTACATGGGAGGTCGGCAGCCCTACGGTTTTGAGCTTGTTCCTACTGTTATTCATAATATCAAAACCAAAAAGCTGAACCCTATACCTTCTCAGGTCGAGCAGATACGCTACATATACGAGGTTTATGCACAGGAAAGCGTTTCCTTGCGCCGACTGTTGGATATACTTATCGCGGAGGACAAAAAGCCCTTGGACGGCAGTGACTGGTCAACGGCAAAGCTTTCCGCCTTGCTGAAAAATCCGATTTACGTAAAAGCGGATTCGGATATATACGATTATTACGAGCGGCACGGAACGCAGATGATAACAGACCTGTCGATGTATACCGGTGAATACGGAGCTCAGCTATACGGACGCAGCAAGCACAAACCCGATGATCCCGATTGGTCGGATATGAAGCTTGTTTTGCTGACACACCAAGGGATTGTGGACTCAGGCATCTGGCTAAAATGCCAAGCGAAGCTCTCAAAAAACAAGCAGATCACCAACAGCTTCAGCAACAGCACAAGTTGGTTAGCGGGAAAAATCGTCTGCGAAAAATGCGGACATCACATGACTACCGTAAAAGGAGTTATCAACAAGAACGGGAAAATTCGGCGGTATTTCAACTGCACGGGAAAATCTCATCAAAAGATTTGCACAGGCACCAAGGTTACGATTTATGCCGAGGATCTGGAGAATATGGTTTATGACTGTATTACCGAAAAGCTGTCGGATTTAAAGGAGATAAAGCGTATCGGCAAAACCGCCGATCACTCCGAAATCAACGACCTGAAGCTTAAGCTTAAAACTGTTGAGCAAAACGAAAAGCAGCTGATAGACACTATGCTGGCAGGCGGATTTAATGCTGATTTGCTGGCACTGGCTAATCAGAAAGCCGCACAGCTTAAACAGGACAAAATAGCCTTGCAGGATAGGATAGACGAGCTTAAAAGCATTAGTGAGGACACGGCTGTTATTGTCAATCTCAGCAGGTCTTGGAAAACCGCTGATTATAAGCGAAAAAAGGAGGTCGCCGATATTATGATCGACAAAATACTTATTGAAGAGAATGGAAATACCAAAATAATCTGGAATATTTAAAAATACTGTGTAAACTGTCCGACGGTTTACACAGTATTTTTTATTATGTTTTTTAAATATCGTTGTAGTATAGTTATAAATCAAATTGACAAAAGGAAATAATAATGTTATACTTAAATAAAGTAAAAAATTGTCAGATGAAGTTAAAAGAGAGGCGGACTGTAAAATGTTTGACAAGTTGTTTAAATTAAAGGAAAATAACACCAACATCAAAAGAGAGGTCACCGCGGGAATTACGACCTTTATGACGATGGCGTATATTCTTGCCGTAAATCCGAGTATTTTATCCCAAGCCGGAATGGACGGCACTGCGGTTCTTCTTGCAACCTGCATTGCCTCATTTATCGGCACTGCCTGTATGGCGTTTATGGCAAATCTGCCTTTTGCGCTTTCGGCGGGAATGGGACTTAACGCTTTTTTCACTTACACTGTTGTCAAGGGCTTCGGTTATTCATGGCAGGTGGCTCTACTGGCCGTATTTATTGAGGGAATAATTTTTATAGTGCTTTCGTTGACTAACGTCAGGGAGGCTATATTTAACGCTATCCCAATATCCCTTAAAAAAGCCGTGTCTGTAGGTATCGGTCTATACATAGCCTTTATCGGTCTGCAAAATGCGGGGCTTGCGGTCAACAGCGAATCAACCCTTGTTACGATAACAAGCTTTACCGACAATTTCAGCACATCGGGCATCAGCGCGCTTCTTGCGATAATCGGGGTCATACTGACCGCTGTTCTTTACATTAAAAATATCAGGGGCGCTATTCTTATAGGAATTGCGGGAACATGGGGGTTGGGCATTATCTGCCAGTTGACGGGAATTTATGCACCCAATGCGGAATTAGGCTTTAGCTCGGTGCTTCCCTCCTTTGCCATGACCGATTTTTCCAAATTAGGAGAAACCGTTGGCCAATGCTTCAACGTTGACATGAGCAGCGTAGGTATTTTTAATTTCATTGTAATCATATTTTCATTCCTTTTTGTAGATCTTTTTGACACCTTGGGCACTCTTATAGGTGTAAGCGCAAAAGCGGATATGCTTGACAAGGACGGGAAGCTTCCCAAGATCAAGCCCGCATTGCTGGCGGATTCCATTGCTACTTCTGTGGGCGCGGTATTAGGCACCTCTACCACTACGACCTTTGTTGAATCTTCGGCGGGAGTTGCAGCAGGGGGCAGGACAGGTCTTACCGCTCTTACGACCGCGGTCCTGTTTTTGATCTCAACACTGTTTGCGCCGATATTTACAGCGATCCCTTCATTTGCTACCGCCCCTGCTCTTATTATAGTGGGATTTCTGATGTTCAGTACAATTACGGATATAAAACTTACCGCTGAAAATTACACTTCCGCTATTCCCGCATATCTTTGTATTCTGACAATGCCTTTGTTTTACAGCATTTCAGAGGGAATTTCATTTGGGGTCATTTCATATGTGATCTTGAATCTGGTTTGTGGTAAAAGGAAAGAGATAAATCCCATTATGTATATATTGGCTGTGTTGTTTATTTTGAAGTATGTGTTCCTTTAAGTCAAAATAGGTCGCCGCTATATGGCATGCAAGAACCTGATCCTCCATATATGTGATATGGACGAGCCGCATAGTATCAGCATCAGCTTTAATGTTTCCTTATATTTATTGATCAGAAGCTGTATATAAAAATTTAGTCAAGTATGATTTGGCAAATCGTACTTGACTAATTTTTTTGGAATGTCAATTGTTTATAATATTTGTAAAGCGTTTTTGGTTATATCCGCATCTGCGTCCTCAATTCGATCATATACGATTTTGTTGCAGGATTCGAACCTGTGAGCTTTTGGGAACATCATTATCAAAAAAAATCAAGTTTGGAAAAATGTCATTTGTTTTGCTATTCGTCAAGAGTGCAAGTAATTGAATCTAAAACATCTAAAAAAGTGCAAATAATATAAATAAAAACTTGCAAAAAGGTGCATATTATGATACAATAGTATTGTTAAAGCCATAAGGAGGAGATTTTATGGAACGCATTGCAGCCCTAAAAATTATTGACTGGAACAACAGCAAAAACAGAAAGCCCTTAATTGTATGGGGAGCAAGACAGGTTGGAAAAACCTATCTTGTCAAGGAGTTGTTTGCCGAAAGATATTATAAAAACAATTATATCTATATTGACTGTAAGATCGAAGATGAGGTCAGAGAGTTTTGCGCAAAAACTGCAAATGCCGAAAAGATCATTGAATATATCTCATTGCTTAAAGGCAGACAGATAACAGAAAAAACATTGCTGATCTTTGACGAGGTGCAGGAGTGTCCAAATATCATATCAGCGCTGAAATACTTTTGTCAGGATTTCAGAAATATTCCCGTAATTGCTACCGGTTCTATGGTTCGTATTAAAATCCAAAGAGAAACTCACAAAAGAGGCTCTGCCGACTCCGGCAAATTCCTTTTTCCGGTGGGAAAAATCAATCAGATAACCGTGTACCCCATGACCTTTGACGAGTTCTTGTTAAACAGAAATAAAGTGCTGTATGAAAAAGTGGCGGAGGCATATAAAAACAAATCGCCCCTTGATCAGAAAATTCATGAAATGGCAATGGATCAGGTTTACAAATATCTGCTGATAGGCGGTATGCCCGAAGCGGTGAGCACATATCTCGACAGTGAAAACATTCTTGAATCAAGAGAAGTGTTAAAGGTTCTTTATGACAACTACCTTTCCGATATGGAGCTGTATCAGGCGAGCAGAGAAGCGGTTTTGCGTTCACGCACATTATTTTCCAATATATACAGAGAGCTTAACAAGGAATCAAAGAACTTTTCTCCCGGTCTTATTGAAGAAAAAAGCAAAAACAGAGATTTTGCCACCTCGATTCAGTGGCTCACAATGGCGCATATAATAAATCAGTCCTTTCAGCTTAAAGAAGGCGTAACAATGCCGCTCTTGTCAAGCAATGAAAGCAGCTTTCGTCTTTTCCTCGGCGATATAGGTATGTTTTCTTATCAAAGCGGAATCAATGCGGCATCATTTGTGTCAAGCGAAAGAGAAAACACTCTATCCGGAATTTTCTTTGAAAACTTTGTAGCAAATGAACTTGCTGCAAAGGAGCATAAGCTGTTCTATTGGAAAGGAAAAAACTCCGCTGAGCTTGAATTTATTGTTGAATCAGATAACAAGCTGTATCCCATTGATGTAAAAAAGGGCAGAGGGACTTTAAATTCATTGGAAAAATTTTCAAATCACAATAAGTTTGAATTTGCAATAAAGGTTTCCAAAAATAATTATGGATATAACACCAAACAAAAGCTTTTGACGCTGCCTTTTTATTATTTTCCTTTTGCTGCAAGGGATTTGGCGGAGGGGAAAATGGAGATATAAAATGCTTAAAATCTCATATTTATTATTTAGCCGGTAAGCTGTGCCGAATGATACTGTATTTGCGTAATTTTTGCAAATCACTATATCTAATTGCTGAATTATGATATTTTTTCTTTCTTATTTTGCAAAAATACAGCAAAATCAATGAATAATATATTGACTAACTCGGAATAATATAGTATAATAAATCTACATTGTAGGCTCACGAATAAAAGGAGGACATTAGGCGTTATGTTACTTGAATTTAAAATGAAAAATTTCAAATCCTTCTCCGATGAAACAACCTTTTCGTTATTAGCTGCAAACAAGCAGCAAGATTTGAGTTACAGTTTGTTTAAGAAAAAAATTGGCAGCAAGAATTATAGT
>JAAVIG010000155.1 GCA_014796735.1 Oscillospiraceae bacterium | reverse complement strand
TTGCGGGTAAAAGTTGAAGCGCCGTTTTTTTCGTTTATTCCCCTTACGCTTCCGCCGTTTTTGACAGCATCCGCAAATACGGAGAATCCCGTGTCCTTAACGGTATCGCTTATGTCGGTGATAGTCATTCCGAAACGGGTATCGGGCTTATCCGAGCCGTACATAGCCATAGCGTCATTGTACTTGAGCCTCGGCAGAGGCATGGGAATATCAATGCCCATGACCTCTTTCATTAACCTTTGAACCAAGCCCTCGCCCATAGCCAAAATGTCGTCCACGTCCACAAAGCTCATTTCCATATCGATCTGTGTAAATTCAGGCTGTCTGTCGGCGCGCAGATCCTCGTCGCGGAAGCAGCGGGCAAGCTGAATATAACGGTCAAAGCCCGCTATCATCAGAAGCTGCTTGTATATCTGGGGGGACTGGGGAAGAGCGTAGAATTTTCCCTGATGTACTCTTGAGGGTACAAGATAGTCGCGCGCGCCCTCGGGAGTTGATTTCATCATCATGGGAGTTTCAAGCTCGATAAAGCCGTTTTCGTAAAAGTAATCCCTTGTCACCTTGGCGATCTTTGAACGCTTGATAAGATTATCCTGCAAGGTTTTTCTGCGCAAGTCGAGATAACGGTACTTAAGCCTTAACTCCTCGTTAACGTTGGTGTTGTCCGTAATTTCAAAGGGCGGCGTCTGCGCCTTTGAAAGAACGCGCAGATCGTTTACAAGAATTTCAACGTCTCCCGTTCTGATCTCGGTGTTTACGCTTTCGCGCTTTCTTAAAAGGCCCTTTGCCATTATCACAAATTCGCTTTTTACCGTCTTTGCCTTAGCGAAAACCTCTTTATCGGTGGTGTCGTCGAATACAAGCTGAACAATTCCCGTTCTGTCGCGCAGATCGATGAAAATAAGGCTGCCCTTATCTCTGACGCGCTGTACAAAGCCGCCTACCGTTACTTCGCTTCCTACGCCCTCGACTTCTCCGCAGTAATGGGAGCGGTGAAGTCCTGTCATTAAGTCCGCCATTGTTTTATGCTGTCCTTTCTTTTTGCCGTTTTTATTTTATTTAATCGAGAAACTCAACCTTGCCGCTGTCGATATGATAAACCGCGCCGCAAACCTTAACGTCCTCGGCAAGTCTAAGGCTTTCTTTAATTACCGTAACGCTTCTTTCAACGTTCAGACGGCAAGCCTTGTCCTCGTCCTTTTCGTCGCCTACCGCCTTGCGGATCTCATCGGTTATTGTCTTGATATATCCCGTAGGCTCGCTGTTCAAAGCCGCGCCCACAGCTCCGCAGTGAGTGTGACCAAGTACCACCACTAACTTGCTGCCCAGATGATCGGCAGCATAGTCAACGCTTCCCAGCTGGTGATTATCCATAACGTTGCCCGCAACGCGGATAGTGAATATCTCACCTATTCCCGCGGAGAAAATGCTTTCGGGAATTACTCTCGAGTCGGAGCAGGTCACAACGATCGCGTAAGGGAACTGACCCTCCGCACAGGTTTTTTCTCTTATCCCCACCGAAATGTCTCCCGGATTTGACGCGGCGTTAAGATAAGTACGATTGCCCTCTTTTAATTTTTCCAGTGCCTTTTCGGCAGGCATACCTTGATTGTGCATAGCTTACTCCTTTTCCGCCTGTTTTTTGCCGCTTGCCTCGGTTTGCTAAAGAGCAAAATTCAGACCTTAAAATTTTTTCCGATGTTTTTCTTTAAAGCATCAAAACAAGGCTTTAAAAGAGTATCGGTTTTAATCAAAGTATATCACATAGGGCAAAAAATGTCAACTGTCCGCAATATTTCCCCAAAAAAATTCAAAGTTTTCCAATTTGCCTATTGACATGGTAGGCAATATATGCTATACTTATACCGACCCGAATGATAGGTAATTCAAAAAGATAAAAATTCGTACTTAGTTCAATTGAATGGGAGGTAATACTTATGTCCGCAGTTTACACATCAGCCGATCAGCTTATCGGCAAAACACCGCTTTTGGAGCTTACCAATATCGAAAAAGCGCTTGATCTTAAAGCAAAGGTCGTTGTCAAGCTTGAATATTTTAATCCCGCGGGTTCGGTAAAAGACCGTGTCGCCAAGGCAATGATCGACGATGCGGAGGCATCGGGCAAGCTTAAGCAGGGCTCTGTAATTATCGAGCCTACCTCGGGAAATACGGGTATCGGGCTTGCCGCCGTAGCTGCCGCAAGAGGCTACAGGATCATTATCGTTATGCCCGAGACCATGTCCGTTGAACGCAGGCAGCTTATGAAAGCATACGGAGCGGAGCTTGTTCTTACCGAGGGCGCGAAGGGCATGAAGGGCGCCATTGCCAAGGCTGAGGAGCTTGCCGCCGAAATACCCGACAGCTTTATTCCCGGACAGTTCGTAAATCCCGCAAATCCCAAGGCACACAGGGAAAACACAGGCCCCGAGATATTCGAGGATACGGACGGGAATGTGGATATTTTCGTTGCGGGAGTTGGCACCGGCGGCACCGTAACGGGTGTTGGCGAGTACTTAAAGAGCAAAAAGCCCTCTGTAAAGGTGGTTGCCGTTGAGCCTGCGGATTCTCCCGTGCTTTCCGCGGGCACCGCGGGTCCTCACAAGATACAGGGTATCGGCGCGGGGTTTGTTCCCGACGTTTTAAACACCGCGATTTATGATGAGATCATTACGGTATCAAATGATGACGCTTTTGCCACAGGCAGACTGATAGGCAGAAAAGAGGGAGTTCTGGTGGGTATTTCATCGGGTGCTGCCGCATGGGCAGCTATCGAGCTTGCAAAACGCCCCGACAACGAGGGGAAAACCATTGTCGCTCTGCTTCCCGATACGGGCGACAGATACCTTTCCACACCGCTGTTTGCGGAATAACAAGAGATGAAAAAATAATCTAATACAAGGGGCTGCTTTTTTACAGCCCCTTGTATGTTTTGTAAAAATAATTTTTAAAACATCTATACGTTTTAATAAGTATAATATCATAAACATATATCATAAAAACATTGAAAAAACCACTTTAGCGTGTTATAATGATGATATGTAAAAGCAAAAACGAACGGCGCGTGCCGGTTGTGAGAAAATCCGGCGAAAGCGTATTGCTGCCCGTACAGGTTAATTAACGAAGCATGCTCCACGCTTGTTTTTGAAAGGGAAGCCGCATTATTTTAAAAAGAGGGTGTATAAATTGAGCGACATTTTTAATTTAGCGTATTTGCGTATCAAACGAAAATGGAAAAACAGCCTATTGTTTTTCTTAGTGCTGCTTCTGTCTTTTTCTTCTGCGATAGTTTCCGTTTCCGTTGTTGGGAGCATTGGAAAAACCAACGGGGAATACAAATTTAACACATACGGAGAATGGTATTTTGCTATCCCCAACGGCTATGTAAATACAAAAGACCTGCTTTCCCAAAGGGAATGGGTGGATAAGTTCGGCATGGCTCAAAGTGTCGGAACCTTATCAACATCGGGTAATAAGGTCATAGGCTTAGGATCGATAGACGAGGAGTATACAGATGTCGGACGTATCCGTTTGGAACAGGGCGTTTTCCCCTCTTCCGACAGCGAGATCGCTATGGAGAAGGATTCCTTAAAAGCACTTGGGTATGATGATACCTTAGGGCAGGAGATCACTGTCACCGTTGATATTCCCCTTGAAAGCAGCCAACATCAAAATACGTATAATAAGAATCCGACTGTGGTAACGATCGAAAAAACGTACACCTTATGCGGTATTATTCATGAGTACAGCGATCTATGGTATCTTCAGAGCAACAGAAACCGTACAGCGTTAAACAGTGCCGTCATATCTGATACGGCTGTTTCGGAGCTGCTTGCCGAAGCGGAAGAAATGCTTGAGGAGGGTACGGAGTTCAGCGTTCGCAAGCCAATTTTGCAATATTTTATTTCCGTTTCCGAAGAAAACAGAGCTGAAGCAAAAGAGCAGTTAAACAGCTATTTATACGGACGTTTTAGTGATGGCGGAGAAGGAGATCTTACAGTCGGTGCAAATACGGTTGCTTACTTGGACGTTTATACCGTTGACGCCGATGATTTTTACATGTACGTAATTGCGATTCTGGCATTTATCTCGATTCTTTGTCTGGAAATAATCCGCCTCCCTTCCGATATCCACAGCTTTTCGGTTCTCCGAAGCGTTGGAATGTCAAAGGGTCAGCTGGGGCTGATGCAGATCTTTGAGAAGTTAATTTTGGGTATACCCGCGATATTATTGGGAATACCCATTGGAGCAGGGCTTACTCGGCTTGTGCTGAGGCTTACGCTTTATACGGGAAGCGTTGATATACAGGTGTATATCCCTTATGAAACTCTCTTTTTTATACTTGGGCTGTGGTTTGCCGCAATCATAATATCGCGTTTGATCACATTTGTGTTCACCCTGCGTGTGCCGATGATAGGCAGATTACAGATGAACACATCAAAGTCAAAGGGCGCGGGAATTATAAGAAACGGATTTATAGTTTTGCTTCTTTGCGTATTTTCCGAGAGCGTGATTTTTACCGGAATTGAATCCATATACCCCGAAGAAATGATACAATATTACTCTAACACCCCTGCTTACGATTTAGACTACGGTTATTCGGAGGACGGTCGCGCGCTGCTGTTTGAATCGGATAAAAACGCCATTGAAGAAATACCCGGAATATCAAAGGTTTACGGCTTCAGTGAACTGTATGTGGGTTTATCATTTGACGGACTGAGCGAGGAAGCGGTATTTGAAGCAGCTTTTGAAAAAGATGAAATTATGCGTCAGTTTATGCCTCTCGGTATGGTATACTTGCTTGTTATCGACGAAAACGACTGGACGGATATATTGGATTTCGGCAGTGACATAACGGCTTTCCATAACGGTGAATTTGTTTATATTTCCGCTCTCGGTGACGGTAATGAATACCCGCTGCCCGAGGAAGAAGCCGTGATTTCCGTTTATAAATATGACTATGAAAATAAAAAATTTGCAAAAATGTTTAACGGCGATAAAAACGAATGCAAGCTGATCGGAAACTGTAGAGTAAGCACAAAAGTAATGCATATTTCCAAAGAGACCCATAACAGGACTTTGGCATCCATATGGATGCCATATACCATGATATGCTCGGAACAGTTTTTCAGCGATCTGCTCGAAATGCTGCCGAAGGGTGAGAAATTCGACTGCTTCAGAACCGGCGGGGAATTTGGGTATCACAGGATACATGCCATGGCCGATCTGAATTCGGACGATCTTTCGACCGATACTGTCATTGCACGAGTTTGTGATGAGCGGAATATTTTGCTCAGGAACGAGAGGCGGTATTATCTCGCCATAGTGCAGGAAAATGTTCAGTCGCTTATTATGCTGTGTTTTTCGGGAGCCTGTATTGGGATCATCGCGCTGATGATACTGTGGAGCAATGTTGTCTTGGAAGCGAAAAACGAAAAACACGGATTTTATATAAAACGCTGTATCGGAATGTCGAAGCGTCAGGTCGATGCCAATATATTCGGGAAATCTCTGCTTCGCTGTCTGAGCGCGTTTCTGGTGGGCTGGCTTGTGTATATCCCGTGGGCGGTATTTGAAAAAATACGCACATACGAAAACACCGGAGAAAGTATTGATTTTGTTACTTCCCTTAAATTAGTGATAGAGAATCTTATATATTACCTCAAGTACAAAATCGGCGTGTGTGTGATTATTTTGCTTCTTGGTTTAGTTCTGCCTCTTATATTGATTTTATACGCAAAAAAGGATCTGAGAAAGGACGGAGACATAAAATGAGTATATTGATATCCGCAAAGGACATTTACAAAACCTACAAGGTGTCGGCGGGCGACGTTTCCGCCCTGAACGGCGTAAGCTGCGATTTTGAGGAAAAGGGCTTTTACGCCATAGTTGGAAGAAGCGGCTCGGGAAAATCCACTCTGCTGCACATTTTGGGCGGACTGGACAAGCCTACGTCGGGGGAGATATTTATTGACGGAGAGGACATCTGCAAGCTCACCGATGAAAAGCGGTCGGTTTTCCGCCGCAGATATATGGGCTTTGTATTTCAGCAGTACAATCTTTTGGACGAATACAATGTACGAAATAATATCTGTATGCCCTTGAAGCTTGATAAAAGAAAGCCCGATGAGGAGTTTTACAATGAAGTAATAAACACTCTCGGGCTTGAAGATAAAACAAAGAAGTACCCCTCCGAATTATCGGGCGGCGAACAGCAAAGAGTAGCTATCGCAAGGTCGGTTATCGCTAAGCCCAAGCTTATAATCGCGGACGAACCGACAGGTAACCTTGACAAAAAAACAGGAGAGGAAACGGTTGCTCTCCTGTTGGAATGTTCAAGGAAGTTCGGGCAGACTCTCATTATTGCCACCCATGATATGGGGCTGGCTGAAAGGGCGGATTCGATCGTCAATATTGAGGATGGGCGTGTAATTTATACGTAATAACAAAGCGCCTCGATTTTATTCGGATCGGGGCGCTGTTTTTAAAAGCTCTTTTTTATGTCTATGGCTTAAGCAGTTCTTTTTCGGGAAGCCTTTCGGGTTCAATATAAATGGGGAATTCAAACCAGAACGTACTTCCGCTGCCCACTACGCTGTCGCAGCCGAAAGGGAAGCGGTGTCCCGTAAGAACGCCCTTTACAATGGAAAGTCCCAAACCCGTTCCTTTGATAACACGCTTATAGTTTTCCGATCGGTCAACCTTGTAGTACCTTTCCCAAATATAGGGTATCTGTTCTGCGGGGATACCGAGTCCGTGATCCGATACCTCAAATCTTGCCATTCCTTTTTCTTTTCGGAACAGTCTTACATTTACCTGTCTGTCCTCGCCGATATAGTTTATGGCATTGTTTACTAAGTTGTAAACCACCTGTCCCAATTTTTGCTGATCCGCATTTATTTCTATCCCTTCCTCAGCTTCAAGGGTTATCTTATAGTCCTTTGTGCTGTCCAGCAGTGAAAAACGGCTGATAATATCCTTTAAAAGCTGCGACAGATCGAAAATATCCCAGTTTATTTCCGC
This sequence comes from Oscillospiraceae bacterium, assembly GCA_014796735.1. Classification (GTDB taxonomy): domain Bacteria; phylum Bacillota; class Clostridia; order Oscillospirales; family Ruminococcaceae; genus Ruminiclostridium_E. The sequence continues at coordinate 3,203 of JAAVIG010000155.1, read as the reverse complement.
AACACCGCTTTCAAGCTTGGATAAATTAAGCATATCGTTTACCAAAAGGGTCAGTCGGTCGGTTTCGTCGATAATGACCTGCAAATGCTTTTCTCTTTTTTCTGGGTTGTCGCCCGACAGGTCTCTTATCATTTCCGCGTAGGCTTTTATCATGGTCAGCGGGGTCTTAAGGTCGTGAGAAACGTTTGCCATTAAGTCCTTGCGCAGATTTTCCGTTTTGGATATTTCGGCGGAGGCGGTGTTTAAATTTTCGGTAAGCGTCTTGATCTCATCGTACTCACCGCGCCTTACTATCATATTAAATTCGCCGGTTATAAGCTTATTGGCGTTTTTTGATATTTTCACAAGGGGATTTGCAACGTGTGAGGAGATCATTATGGATATTATGCAGGCGAAAAGCAGGATAACGTTGGCGCAGATAAACGAGACCGAGTTTATAATGCTCAGTGTTGTGCCTATTGGCTCCGTATAGCTGAAAATAAAGATATAAGCGGGAATATAAAGTAAATTCTCATAAGACTGCTTTACGCACCTTGCGAAAATAATACCTTCGGAGTTGTTAAGCTCAACGTTGCTTATAATAGTGCCGTCGTCCTTATTTATAAGACTGTTTTTAATTTCCTTGTTTACGCTGCTGGGAAGTATCTCATCGTCGCCGGATCGTAAGGTTATGATATTGCGGTTGGTGTCGGGCAGATTTATGATAATATCAAACTGGTGCGTGGTAGCCATGTCTTTGATTATGGTCTTCAGATACTCAACGTCTTTAATGTTGTACTGATCCCATGTACCCGAGGTGATCAGTTTTTCTATGCGGTCGGCGGAATTGATACATTCCGTGGTTTTGTACCTGCCGTAAAAAATAGGCGTAAGCATGGCTTGGGAGAAATACAGCACGCCCATGGTCACCAAAGTAAACAGCACAAAGGTGATCCATATTCTGAAGCGTATGCTGTTGAAGTACTCTTTCATTGTTTTTTCCTTTCGGTGCGGCATTGATACCGAACAGGTTAAAGATTTTCCGCCTCAAATTTATATCCCATGCCGCGCAGAGTGACAATAAACTTTCTGTAAGGCCCTAAATTGTTTCTGAGCATTTTTATATGTGTGTCTATGGTGCGGTCGTCGCCGAAAAAGTCGTAGCCCCATACCTCTTCGAGAAGCTTGTTTCTTGAAAGGGCTATGTTTTTGTTTCTCACAAGATAGAACAGCAGATCGTATTCCTTAGGCGTAAGATTGGCTTTAACACCGTCTATCTTAACGTCTCTTGATGTAAAATTGATCTCAAGCCCCTCGAATACTGCCATATCCGCGGTAACATCGGAATTTTTGTTGCGCTTTATAATGGCGTTGATACGGGCAAGCACCTCCTTAGGCGAAAAAGGCTTTACTACATAGTCGTCCGCGCCTATCTCGAAGCCGAACAGCTTATCGTATTCCTCGCCCCTTGCGGAAAGCATAAGCACGGGTGTCTGCTTGAATTTGCGTATTTCCTTGCATGCGGAAAAGCCGTCCAGTCTGGGCATCATTATATCCAGTATGATAATATCGAAATCCTCCTGCTTGGAAAGCTCAACAGCCTGCATGCCGTCCACCGCTTCCACTACCTCGTGTCCCTCATATTCGGCGTATTCTCTTAACACCTCGCGTATCTTCTGTTCATCGTCTGCAATCAAAATTTTGTACATTTTCTTATTCCTTTCTTTTATATTTTTATTATTTTAAGGTAAAGTTACTAAAAAAAATCGTTCAGCCAAAGCTTTCGCCTAACTGAACGCCCTGCACAAAATGTGCGAAATCAAATGAGATTATAATGAAAATGTTGGGAGAGGAAATTATGATTAATGTTTCATTAACCACTGTCAGGATTTCTCCTGACAGTTTAGATTATAGCTTAGTAATATGATAGTTATGTGACAGTAATTTTAAAAAGGACGGAAAAGTTTAACGCAGTATATTGTATTTTGTGTTTTTTTGTGAGATTATCCTCAAAGCTGCCCTTTATTCGTGCTTGGCAAGCTTTTTCTTTCTGGAGCTTTCCATTTTTGCGTGTTCGAGTTCGCCTATTTCCTGTTCTATAATATCCATCATATAGGTGTGCAGAACACGGTTCCTTTCGTTAAGATACCATGAGTTGCTGGTAGTAAGAATGGGGCCTCTGTTCTTTTTCAAAACGGGGAATTTAAAAACGGTCTGCATGTTCTTACCGTCGTCGGAGCATTGAAAGACGCCGTTGTAATCAAAGAGAACCACCTTTTTAGCAAGCTCTCTGTAAGCGCGGGCGGTAGTTAAAACGCTTTCGTCCGTCTTGTCGATGGAAACGAGCTTGGTTTTGACGGATATGCAGAAGTTTCCGCTGGCTTCGTAATATGTGGAAATATTAACGGCGGATTTCAGCGGCGATAACAGCAAATGAGAGCGGAGCAGGTGTAAAAACGCGGTTACAAGAGCCTTGCTGTTCTCAATAATATAATAATCTCTGGATTCGCCGGTGAAGTTCACCTTTCGTCCGAGATCCCTGAAGCTGTCCTCGGCGTCCGTGCACAGCGATTTGAACATCATGGACAGATTGCAGTTGACCTCGTTGCCGTCAACTTCGTTGTAGCATGTGTCTATACAATACTTTGTTTCGTTCCTCATGGACGTGAGCAGACGCTTTTGCTCCATGATAAGATCACCGAGCTCCTCGGTGTTTTCATTTTCACGCACCGCTTCTGCGATGTTCGCGTTAAGCTCCGCAAGTCTTTCAAGCTTATCGGCGTTTTTTTCCATCATATTGTTGGTAAAAGCCGCGATATCCGTATTGCTCATCAGCTTGTATACCTCGTAGGAGCTTCTGATGACGCATACATAAGCCGATATTGTACGAAGGCTTTTGTAAACAGGCGTTATGCTCAGCACCTCTTGGCTGCCGTTGATCTTTGCGGGGAAGCTGCTTTCGCTCCTGATAGGTGTTTCTTCGTTTGTTTTCTTTAAATCGAATTTGTCGAAAAATTCATTGAAATTAGTCCAGATCAAGTTCATTTCCTCATCGTAAAGAGCGGATCTGCCCTCAACAGAACTGAGAAAGTTTTCCATAAGTCTTTGTGCGCCCGAGGTAATTCCTTTAGCCATTATTTTAAATCTCCTTTTTTATTGAGTTTGGTTTTATTTCCGTTTTCATCGATAATATACGTATTGTCAAGCTGAGACGCAAGGTTTTT
>JAAVIG010000154.1 GCA_014796735.1 Oscillospiraceae bacterium | reverse complement strand
GGAGGGTAAGTGCTGCTTATTTAATGAATTTGCGGGAGTTGACGCGTTTCCTCTTTGCGTAAAAAGCAAGGATACCGACGAAATAGTACGCACTATCGAACTGATAAGCGACAGCTTCGGAGGGATAAATCTTGAGGATATTGCGGCACCCAGATGCTTTGAAATTGAAAGAAAGCTAAAGGAAAAGCTTGATATTCCCGTTTTTCACGATGATCAGCACGGTACGGCGGTGGTAGTGGGAGCTGCGCTTATAAATGCCGCTAAGTGCGCCGGGAAGAAGCTTTCAGAGCTTACCGCAGTTATTAACGGAGCGGGCGCGGCGGGTATCGCGATAGGCACATTCCTGTTAAATCTCGGGATCGGCGATCTTATTATGGTTGATCTTTGCGGTATAATTAACCGAGACGATAAATATGAAAATCCCGCACATGCGGAAATTGCATTGAAATCCAATAAAAAAGTCAGAAAGGGCGGACTTGCCGAGGCAGCGGCAGGAGCCGACGTACTTATCGGAGTATCTAAGCCGGGGCTTTTCACGGAGGATATGATAAGAACCATGGCGGATAAGCCCATTGTGTTTGCAATGGCAAATCCCGTTCCCGAGATCATGCCCGACCTTGCAAAAAAAGCGGGAGCGTATATCGTGGGCACGGGCAGAAGCGATTTTCCAAATCAGATAAACAATGTTTTGGTATTCCCGGGAATTTTCAAGGGCGCGCTTTCGGTAAGAGCAAAGGAAATAACCGAAAAAATGAAGCTGGCGGCGGCTTATGCAATTGCTTCGGTAATACCCGATGATGAGATAACAGCGGAAAATATCATAGCAAGTCCTCTTAATAAATCTGTTGCGGACAATGTGGCGCAGGCGGTTGCCAAGGCGTGGAAGGAAAGCTTATGACATTACATTTACTCGGAGTGGGAATATATGTCAAAGACGGCCCCAAAGCTGTTGAATTGAATAAATACTTTGTGGAGGCGTGTAAGGATGAAAAAGGAAGTACTCACCGGTAAGATCGTGAATTTTGCAGCAAATAGTCGGGATAATTTTATATCAGACGAAGACGCAATATATCCTTATCTCGCGGGCATGAAAATTTTTGATGATCCACTCATAGGATTTGCAAGTGCCAACGATGAGCTTTTTGTTACGGAATTTAAAAAGGAGGGTGTCATTCATCCGGAATACATGGCACCGCTGGAATGGCTTCCGGGCGCGAAAACCGTGATTAGCTTTTTCCTTCCATTTACGGCGGGAGTCAAAAAATCCAATCGGAATCGAACCGATGAACCCTATGAACCTGGTATTTCCCAAAGATGCAGCGCGGAATGGCTCCATGCAAGAACCGAAGGTCAAATATTCCTTGACAAAATTACGAGTTATATTCAATCCATATTAGAAAATGAAGGCTTTGAAACGGTGTCTCCGGAACCATCCGGCAAGCTTCGCATGATAACTCCCTATATTTCTACTTGGTCGGAACGGCATGCCGCATATGCAGCAGGTCTCGGAACATTCGGACTTTCAAAAGGTCTTATTACCAAGAAAGGTATGGCAGGGCGTTTTGGCAGTGTTATAACGAATGCGGAATTTGCTGCAGATATTCGTCCATATAGTAAACCGTTTGAGTATTGCATAATGTGTGGCGCGTGTATGATGAAATGTCCTGTTGGCGCGATTGATAAAGCAAAAGGCTGTGCGCTTGGAAAAGACAATTTGATTTGTGATCCTTATCTGTCGGGAAGCGAGCTTCCTCCTCATGGACCAAATCAGAGAGTGCGTTATGGCTGTGGAAAATGTCAATGTGGAGTTCCGTGCGAAAGCGGTATTCCAAAAAGATGACTTCCAATTTGCAGAGTAAATCTGAAAATTATCCCATGAACAAGGATCTATGAATCTTCACCAACCTTGATTTTAGAGACATCGGGAACCCGAAAGTGAATTGGAAGTAATTTATTTAAAAAATAATTTGAAAGGAAAAAAGTAAAATGACTTACGAATTTACACCTAAGGGAGTATGCTCCCGTAAAATGACTATTGAAATTGAAGGAGATACCGTAAAGAGCCTTTCCGTTTTGGGCGGCTGCAACGGTAATCTTAAGGGTATTTCAAGCTTGGTCAAAGGAATGAAGATCGACGAGATTATAGAAAGACTTGACGGTATAGACTGTGGAGGAAAGGGAACCTCCTGTCCCGCACAGCTTGCTGTTGCTTTGAAGGAGTATAAGGCGCGGCAGTAATCCAAATGGCAATGGCCGCTGCGGCACAGGAGAATGAAATGGGCAAAACGTTCGAATACTGGGATTTATATGACAGAAATGTGCGGAAAACTGGTGAGGTAATGCTTCGCGGAGATGCTGTCCCCGAGGGAAAATATCATCTTGTTTGTGAGATAGCGGTTATTGACAATATGGGGCGTATTCTTTTGACAAAAAGACACCCCGATAAGCCTTACCCGCTGTATTGGGAATGCAGCGGAGGCTCTGTTGTGGCCGGAGAAACGCCTATTGGCGGCGCGGTACGCGAGCTTTTTGAGGAAACCGGAATTAAAGCCGAAAAAGAGGAATTGACCGAATTGGGCATTATCTACGGTAATCACGCTATTTACTTTAATTATCTTTTGCGCAGAGATATAGAGCTTTCCTCTATTGTTTTGCAGTCGGACGAGACGGTGGACGCAAAGCTTGCGGATAAAGCCGAGTATGAAAGAATGGTAAGTGAAAACATGATTGTACCGCTTGCAGTGGGCAGATTTGCCGAGCTGGGAGTCGATAAGCTTTTGAAATAAGCGGAGAAATATAAAATCATTGCTATAAAGAGAAAGGAATAAATTTAATGAAAATAATGGCGGTGGATTACGGCGACAGTCACACGGGGCTTGCCTGCTGCGACAGAACCGAAACGGTGGCTTCTCCCATCGGAGTTATTGACGAAAAAAATTTTAACATATGCATCGAAAAGGTGGCGGCGGCTTCGGTGGAATATGAAGTCGGGCTTATTGTTGTGGGAAATCCCCTTAATATGAACGGCAGTGCGGGCCCTCGAAGCGAGCTGTGCAAAAGCTTTGCCGAGCTGCTTCAGAATTATGTTGAAGTGCCTGTTGTCATGTGGGACGAAAGGTCCACCACCGTTACGGCTCACCAAATGATGAACGAAGTTAATAAAAGAGGGAAGAAGCGAAAGGCGGTTATAGACGCGGTAGCGGCGGCGGTCATTTTGGAAAATTATATGGCATGGAGGTCTAACAATAAGGATAAAGTTCAGCCATGACTTTTTTCATTTGCCTCTAAAAGCATAACAAAAATCAAAGACAGCTCCCGATTGTCGAAACAGCGGCAAATAGGCCTGTCTTTGTTCTATTATCGGATAAGTTGTCATACCATAGAACGAGGTGATTTTTATGATATGCCGCTTTGACGATATGCGCTGTAAAGAAATAATCAATGTTAAAACAGGCTGCAAGTTAGGTTATCCCGACGATATAGAATTCGATACCTGTACCGCTAAGATATGCAAGCTGATCGTTTACGGAAAGGCAAAGCTTTTCGGACTTTTGGGACGTGAGGAGGATTTTATTATCCCTTGGTGCGATATTGAAGTAATCGGACAGGATACTATTCTTGTTACCTGCGATTTACCACAACACACAAAAAATAACAAGGGATTTTTAAAAAATTTGTTAAAATAGACCAATAATATTTTATTGTAAAAAAAAGGACTTTGTGGTATAATTATAAGGCGGTTTTTGAGAGCATTGTACATTATATTTACATTGCTCCGAAAATAACGCAAATCCACACATGACGCTGACTTTCCTGATGGTGCCGATTATCGGCTTTGGAGGGTAAAACGTTGTGGAGGAAAAAACCAAAAAACAGGAGGACGCTACCATGGCAGTAGTATCAATGAAGCAGCTTCTTGAAGCAGGTGTTCACTTCGGACATCAGACAAGACGCTGGAACCCCAAAATGGCACCCTATATTTTCACAGAAAGAAACGGTATTTACATCATCGACCTTCAGAAGACCGTTAAGAAGTTGGACGACGCGTATTTGTTTATCCGTCAGGTAACGGAAGAGGGCGGAGAGGTTCTCTTTGTAGGTACCAAGAAGCAGGCTTCCGACAGCATCAAGGAAGAAGCTGAAAGAGCGGGAGCTCACTTTGTTAACGCAAGATGGCTCGGCGGCATGATGACTAACTTCACTACCATTCAGAGAAGAATCAAGAGACTTGAACAGCTTCAGGAAATGGCAAAGGACGGCACATTTGACTTGCTCCCCAAAAAGGAAGTAAGCAAGATGAACCTTGAGATCGAAAAGCTCGAGAAGTTCCTCGGCGGTATCAAGAATATGCAGAAGCTTCCCGCGGCACTCTTTATCGTTGACCCCCGCAAGGAAAGAATTGCGGTTGCCGAGGCTAAGAAGCTCGGTATTCCCATTGTTGCTATAGTAGATACCAACTGCGATCCCGACGAGATCGACTATGTTATCCCCGGCAACGACGACGCTATCCGCGCTGTCAAGCTGATCGCGGGCGCAATGGCAGACGCTATCATTGAAGGCCGTCAGGGTGAAACACCCGTTACGGGCGAAGAGGCTGAACCTGCCGAAGAAGCGGCGGAGAAAGCTGTAGAGGAAACGGCTGAATAATTAAATTACAAACTTATATGAATTAAAGGAGAAATAAAATGGCTATTTCGGCACAGGACGTAAAACAGCTTAAAGAAATGACCAACTGCGGCATGATGGACTGCAAGCGCGCACTTGAACAGACAAACGGCGACTTTGACGCTGCCGTTAAGTATCTTCGTGAGCAGGGACTTGCTAAGGCTGCCAAGAAGGCAACACGTATCGCGGCAGAGGGTCTTGTTTATACAAAGATCGACGAGGCTAAGAAGGTTGGCGCTATCGTTGAGGTAAACAGCGAAACCGACTTTGCAGCTAAGTCCGACAGATTCGTTGAATTTGTTGACATGGTTGCACAGACCGTTATCGATAACGATGTTGCTGACGTTGAAGCGCTTTTGCAGGTTAAGATGAGCGGCAGCGATGAGACCGTTCAGGACGTTTTGACCGAGAGAATCGCAACTATCAGCGAAAATATCAAGATCAGACGTTTTGCGAGACTTGAGGGCAATTTGTTCAGCTATATCCATGACGGCGGCGGAAGCATTATCGGTACTCTTCTGAAGCTTGAAGCAGACGATGTAAATGATGATGTTGTAAAGCAGTGCGCAAAGGATATTTGCCTTCAGATTGCTGCATCCGCTCCTCAGTTTGTTGCACAGTCCGACGTTCCCGCAAATGTGATCGCGGAGGAAAAGGAAGTTCAGATGGCACTTGCTCAGAAGGAAAACGAGGAAGCTGCTAAGCCCAAGCCTCAGAATGTTCTTGAAAAAATCGTTGAGGGCAGAATGAAGAAGTTTACCGAGGAAATCTGCCTTATGGACGAACCCTATATCAAGAATGACGAAATGACCGTTGCTAAGTATGTTGCAAGCCTTGGCAAGAACATCAAGGTTGTTCAGTTTGTTCGTTACGAAAAGGGCGAGGGACTTCAGAAGAAGGAAGAAAACTTTGCTGACGAAGTTGCTTCCATGATGAACTAAGCTTTAAGTGTATCTTTCCATGAAAATTATATATAACTTATTTACAGCGGCAGTTTTTGCCGCTGTTTTTTTGTGACAATTACATTTTGATTGAAGATTAAGAATATCCAAACAGAAATTTTTGGCAGAATAAAGGGCTGTTGCTTGTACATTTGTACTCTAATACCAATCCCTTTTTAAACTGACGTAATACCCACAGTTTAAAAAGGGATTGGTATAAACACTATTTCCAAATATTCCATATCAATTTGTCTATTTCTTATTTGGAAATAGTATTAAACAGCCCGTTTTATTTATTCTCGTTTTTCATAGCAGATCTGATTTATCAGGTTGTTTTTCGCGTTGGTGATATGCCTTGCCATAAGCAGCTCCGCAAGCTCTCCATCTCTATCCCTAACGGCTTGGAGTATGGCTTTATGCTCCGAGACGGTTTTTTCCGCTCTGCCGTCGGCGTGAACCGAAATATCTCTGGCTCTTTTAATATAGTTGTGGAAATTGGAAAGCATAAATTTGAGCGGACGGCTTTGGGATGCGTTATAGATTATTTTATGAAAATCGCTGTCAAGGCTCCATATTTGCTCGGTATCGTGCTTTGCAAGATAAAATTCCTGCAGATCAACGATCTCCTGAAAACGCTTCAGCTCATCTTCGCTTATATTTTCCGCGCAAAGCCGTGCCGCCAAGCCCTCTATCCTTATTCTTACGGCGTAGATATCTTCAATATCCTTTTCGGTAATGCCTATCACCACCGCGCCCTTGTTGGGAATATTTTTTGCCAAGCCTTCAAGCTCAAGCTGCATCAGCGCTTCTCTTACGGGAGTACGGCTTACTCCTAATTCCTCCGAGATTTTCAGCTCGTTAAGACTGTCGCCGTCCTTGTACTCGCCATTTAAAACAGCGTCCTCGATCGCCTTAAAAACCTGCACTCTTAAGGGACCGTTGTCCGATTGAAGCTTCATTTTACTTTATCCCGCCTTTGCCAGTGTTCATTAAAATATCCTT
>JAAVIG010000153.1 GCA_014796735.1 Oscillospiraceae bacterium | reverse complement strand
GTATCGCAAGCTCAATATGGAAGAATCAGTAAGAAAAAGTTAATGTTTAAAGCCGCCTTAGAACCTAATTTGTTTATGGATATTCTTTTCTTTCCTAAAAAGTAAATGCTGTTGCCCTGTTAACAATTATTCCATATCAATATACTGTTCAATATACTCGTTGACTGTCAAAAACTCTCCCGTGCTTTCGTACACCTCGTGCATCTTTTCAGCGTGTTTAAGCCCCACAAAGCGGTAATGCCACGGCTCGTAAATAATTCCCGTTATATCCTCTTTTCCTTTGGGGTAACTCAGTACAAAGCCGTATTTCCATGAGTTTGCGATAAGCCAGTCAAACTGCGGCAGCTTTTCAAAGCTTTCGTCAAGGTCGTCGTGAGTGCTCCAGTAATCGCTTGAAACTATATCCATTGCAAGACCCGCGTTATGCTCGCTGCGCCCCGGCAAGGCAATTTCCTTTTCCGCCTGTATCTTCGCTTCGTCCTGCGAGTAGCCCTGACTTATCAGAGTGTTTATGTAGCTTTCCATATTCTCCGCCTGCCTCTGTACGCTTCTGTAGGAGGAGGTCACAAATAAGCCCACGTTCTGCTCCGCGGCGGCGTCCAACATCTGAATTGCGTAATCGGCGCAGCGACTGTCAAGAGTGCGTTCTCCCGTCACCGTTTTGGTTTCGACGGTGAAATTTTCGGGCAGCGGATTTTTGTTGCCGATAACGTATAAAGCCCAATCTTCCTCGGCGTTGTATTTGATTTTTACAACGGCATTGACCGCGCTTGTCTCTTCGGGAGCCGAGGCGCTTTGACTTTCGGCGGGAGTTGAGTTCGCGCTTTCCTGCGGAGAGGTGTCGGTCTCGTCTTTTTCGGAGCCGCTGCATGAGCCTGCCGCTGCCGTTATGATAAGCAGTATCACTATTACTACGGCAAGCATGGCTAAAACAACGGGATACGCGGCGGAGCTGTTGGTCTTTTTTCTTCTTCTTTTTTTGGAAGCCATTTTCTTTTTCCTTTCGGCTCGTATGCAGCTTTTTGTGACAGTACGAGAGTTAATATTTTACATAATTTGATTATATAAGTAACCGTTCATAATGTCAATTACAAAACGGTTACAAAGTTATTAAAAAACTTTTATATTTTTCTCAACAGCTTCAAACAACGAAGCCGCCATTGCTTACCGGTCTTCATATTGCATAGGAACATACGGTAGAATTCCCCAAGTTATCTCATCGGCATAATGAACCTCTGTATGTATCATAGAGCGATAATCCGCGGATGTTGCCTTAATACATGGAAATTCCACACACTCTCTGCATTCTGCTAATTCCTTCTTCGATGCACAGTCTTTCGCATTACACGGATCATCTTTACAATAGCAATTGTCACTATAGCACCCTCCGCAACGCATACTCCAATCTGTTTGTCCCCACATTTTACTTAATTGTGCTTCCATAACAGTCCGCATTTCTTCACTTGTGTGAATATAATGAACACACAAAGCACAACGCTGACAGCATTTGGAATATAACGCATTTTCCTTTGGAAAAGGCTTACGATTAGGCTTCTTTTTAATTAGAATGAGTTTTTTGACCTCTTCTAATTGCTCTAAAGTGTTTACATCAATAAACATCCATTTTCCATCATGATAAGTTTTTGAATTATCATAATAATCATGAATATATTTGGAAAACTCGCTTTTCTGCATTTCAAAACATTCACGCTCTTTTTTACCGAAAATAATTAAAAATGTAAATTTATCATCATGAATGTATATCGTAACAATAGTCTTTTGACCCTGTTTAAATTTTAATTCATCTTTACCATCTCCGATTTCGTCCAAACGGTATTTGCCACGCATAAATACCATTGTTTCATGGCTTATCTGTTCAAGAATAGTCATAAGTACCTTCATACCTCCTGTTTTTTTCTGTTACTCTTTACATCTTCCCAACAAATTAATCGGCTTTTTTATCACTCCGCCGCCTATAACGTTCTCTCCGTCATAGAAAACTATCCTTTGACCGCAGGTCACCGCCCTCTGCGGAGCGTCAAAAATCACCTTGACGGTACCGTCGCTCAGAGGAATGACCTTACAGGGAGTTTCCCTCTGCTTATACCTTGTTTTTGCAAAGCAGCTTATCGTATCGGCAGCCTTTTCAATTGCTATCCAGTTCAATTCCCCCGCGATAAGCCCCTCGGAAAGCAGTTCGCCTTCTTCCCCCACCGTAACGGTGTTTTCCTCCGCGTTTTTTCCGATAACGTACATTGGCTTTCCGAACGCTATCCCAAGTCCCTTTCTCTGTCCTATGGTATAGGAGATCATACCGCCGTGTCTGCCCAATATATTGCCGTCCTTGTCGATAACATTGCCCTCTCTCGGTTTTATTCCCGTGTAATTTTCAATAAAACGGGCGTAATTTCCGTCGGGTACAAAGCAAATATCCTGACTGTCGGGCTTGTCGTGATTTACAAGTCCATTTTCCTCCGCTAACCTTCTTACTTCCTCCTTGGAAATATCCCCCAAAGGAAACAAAACGCGGGCAAGCTGAGCTTGTGTTAAATTATACAGCACGTAGGACTGATCCTTCGGATTCAAGCCGCCTTCGCAAGCCGCGGTTTTAAGCAGGTAACGTCCGCTTGTTTCGTCAAATTGGACTCTTGCGTAATGCCCCGTTGCTATGTGATCGCAGCCGAGCCTGTCCGCTTCCTCAAGCAGCGCGGAAAATTTCAGAAATCGGTTGCAGTCCACGCAGGGATTGGGGGTAAGCCCACTTAAATATTGATCGTTGAAGCGTTTTATAACCTCTTTTTTAAATTTATCCCTGAAATCAAACACATAGTGGGGGATATCAAAGCGTTCCGCCACCGCCATTGCGTCTTCTCTGTCCCTGAAGGAGCCGCAGACCTCGCTGTCCGTGTCAAACAGCCGCATGGTAGCCCCTATCACCTCGTACCCACGGCTTTGCAGAAGCAAAAGAGCGCAGGAGCTGTCAACGCCGCCGCTCATTGCCAACATGACCTTTTTATTCATCACTGTTTTCCTTTTCGTTTTTTTGAGGGTCACTTCCCTCGGCTTTATCCTCTGTGTTTTGCTTAGAAACACCGCCGTCTTCGGAATTGGCGTCCTTTTCGTCGGGGTGTTTTTTGCCCCACCTGCTTACCAGCGTCAATATTAAGTAAATTAAAGCCAGAGCGCCTATAAAGTACAGTGTGGACACCAAAATTTCCGCAAGCTGCATAGGCACGGTTTCTTTTGTCGCATTCTCGGCAAAAGCCGAACATGAAAGCAAAAAGGCGGTATAAATACAAGCGGGGATATACAATATTTTTTTCATTTTACGAATTTCCGTTCTTTGTTCTTTATTTATAAATCGGTTATATAATAAATTGTACTCCCGCGGCGGGCTGTTGTCAAGTGAAATAATATTTTTTCACTTGACAGCGTTAAAAAAATATGCTATATTTTTTAAAACAATGAAAGGACGGCAGTGAAAGTGAAGAAATCCGTTAAAAATTTAACCTTATCCGCAATATTTATGGCAATCGGTATCGTGCTTCCGTTTTTTACAGGGCAAATTCCCGCTATCGGAAATATGCTGCTTCCCATGCACATTCCCGTATTTCTGTGCGGACTTATCTGCGGCTGGCAGTACGGCGCGGCAGTGGGCTTTATTCTCCCTCTTTTCCGCTCCTTTTTGTTCGGCGCGCCCCTGATGTTCCCTGCGGCTTGCGCAATGGCGCCGGAGCTTCTGACCTACGGACTTGTGGCGGGGCTTCTTTATAATCGTTCAAGGTGGCAGTGTGTGCTTTCGCTGTACCGTTCAATGCTTATAGCCATGATATGCGGACGCGCGGTGTGGGCGGCGGCGCAGATAATTTTACTCGGTATCGGAGGAAATAAGTTTACTTGGGAAGCCTTTGCTGCGGGCGCGTTCCTTAACGCTATTCCCGGTATAGTTTTGCAGCTTGTCTTTGTCCCCGCCGTAATGATAGCACTTAACAAAACCGGGCTTGTTCCCTTTAAAAAGCATAAATCCGCCGAAGCGGCAAAGGAAAGCTGAATATGGACAGTATTATTCAAAGAATCGTTGAAGCCGCCGACGCGCTGAAAAGCAAAGCCTTAAGCGATAAACAGGAAAAATACGGGAAAGGTGCTTTGCCTGTTTTAATTGCGATCGACGGACGGTGTGCGTCGGGGAAAACCACTCTTGCCCTTGAATTGAAGAAAAGAACGGGCGGCAGTGTTTTTCATATGGATCATTTTTTCCTGAGACCCGAACAGCGTACGGAAGAAAGATTGAACATGGCGGGGGAAAATATTGACCATGAGCGTTTTTTGAGCGAGGTGCTTCTGCCTTTGAAAAGCGGCGAGAAGATCGTTCGGTACCGCCCCTTTGACTGCAAAAGCGGTGCGCTGGCGGAGCCTTTGGAGGTAAAGGTCGGAGATGTTTGCTTTGTGGAGGGCTCGTACAGCTGCCACTTAGAATTACGTGAGCTTTACGATCTGCGTGTTTTTCTGACGGTGAGCAAAGAGGAACAGATGAGGCGTATTGTTAAGAGGAACGGGGAAAAGGGCGCGGAAGCTTTCAGAGAACGTTGGATCCCGCTGGAGGAGAAGTATTTTGAGAAGTGCGGCGTTGAGGATATATGTGATATGAGGTTTGAACTATCTTAAGGGAGAAATTTTTTTCGCGCAGCCGAATACAGTCATGCAGACGTTATGAGTTAAAAAAATCGCAGGAGATACGCAAATGAACACGGAAAGGGAAAATCTGAATAAAATTTATTACCCGCTCCATATAAAAGCGGCGGAAATTTTCTCCCGTTTTCGTCAGCATATTTTTGAACCCGAATTGGGCTGGCACAACGGTCATTACAGTAAGGACGAAAACGGACAGTATCAGCCGGACTATTTTCCCATACCTGTTATAAGCGTGAAAGGATACTGCGATATAGAAATAGGCTTTGAACAGATCACGGTATCGGCAAAGCTGGAGCGGGGCAAGGCTCTGTCTTATTCATTTGATGATGTAAAGGACACCACCTTTGAAGCCTACGGAGTGGAAGACTATCTTGCGGATTACTACAATTCGGATATGACTATTGAACAGCTTCACGAGAATATAAAAAACAGCGATGAAAAAGAAATAGGATTCGGCTTTGTGTTTGATCACGATGTTGATAAGGATGCCTTGTTTGATTTTGCAGAGCTTCTGCGGCGTGAGGAATTTTACTATTGACACGCGATAAATTTTAACAAAGTACAGCAAAACGAAAGGTCGGTCAAATGTCAAAAACTCTTTATATATTCCGTCACTCCAAGCCGCTTAGCCCCTGTGCGCTTCCAACCGAGCAAATTCCTCTTTCCTTTGAGGGCAGGCGGCTAATCAAAAATTTTCTTTCGGACGGCTTTGAAAGCATTAAAGCCGTTTATTCTTCTCCCTATCTTCGCGCCAAAGAGACCGCCGCTTTCTTTAATAAGCCGATAACCGAGGACAGCCGCCTGATAGAACGCGGGATAGGCAATCCCGAAAGCTTTACAAAAGAAATATGGGCGGGGCAGTATACCGATCTCGGCTTGAAAAACAACGGCGGAGAGAGCTTTTCCGAGGTAAACAAAAGAATGACGGAAGCTGTAAACGATATTCTGAGCAAAACAAAGGACGGAGAGGCAGCCGCGATTGTGTCTCACGCCGCCGCGATCTGCGCTTATCTTATGAATTACTGCGAAATAAGAGTGACAGACGCGGAAAGCAAGTCAAGGGAAATAAGCTTTAACGGAAAGGTAGTATTGAGCGGAAGCATAGCTTGTCCATCGTGCTTTAAGCTGATGCTTGAAGACAAGCTTGTTGATGTTTCGTACTTGTGCCCATAAAAAAGGAGTTATTTATGCTGAGACGTTTGGAAAAAAACGAATTTGAATTATACGTCAAATACGCTTATAATTTGGCTCTCGATATGTCATGCTCGTCGTACCCCACTTATGCCGACGGGATAAAGACCCGCGAGGATTTTATCGAAAAATCAAAAAGAGGGATAAGCGGAGATACGAATACCGAAATTTTGCTTTTTGAATCAAACGGCAGTGTTAAGGGCTGGATTCACTATTATGTGATGCCCGAAGACAGGTGGCTTTCTTTTTATTCCTTTTGCATAGAGGAAAATGTATCGGAGGCGATTTCGGAGTTTCTTTCATATGCAAGTGAACGCTATTCGGGATATACTGCCGATTTTGGCCTGCCCGACTTAAACACGGAAGCGGCAAAGGCGTTAACGGCAGCGGGCTTTGAGAATATTGAAAACAGTCATGTTAACGTGCTGGATTTTGAAAATTATTCCTGCGGGGAAGAAAAGGGAAACATTGTCGCTGTTGAAGAGGAAAATTTTCATATGTTCAAAAAGCTTCATGACCCCGTTTCGGCAGATATGTACTGGAACAGTGAGAGACTGAAAGAAAAGTATTTTTCCGATGAAAAGAAATGGCACTTGTATCTGTCTATGAACGGGGAAAACGCCGAGGGCTGTATTTACTTTGTTTTTGTGGGCAAAATCATGGAGATATTCGGGATAGATTTTTTAAACAATGTGTTTGATAAAGAGATAATGAGGGATTTGTTTATAAAATCGCTGAACGTGAGTAAAAAATCGGACAAGGTCAGATATATGTATTTCTTTACCGAGAGCGATGAAGAGCAGGAGGTAGTTTCACAGGCGGGAATGAAGCATATAGGGGATTATAAGCTTTTCAGAGGAACAGTATAGAAAAATAAAAATGCCTATTGACTTTTGTATGAAATCGTACTATAATAGCTTAGTACGATTTCATACTTTTTTATTTTTCCGAGGAGTAAAAACAATGGATAAAAAAATCGTTTCCTTAAACAAAAGACTGAATTATCTTATGGCGGAGACAAACGCCGTCTATCATGACGCTTCCCTTAAGCTGGGAATATCAGACAGCGTTTCAATTATTTTATATACCGTCTGCAACAACGGCGGAAGCTGTCCGTTAAGCGAGATATGTCTGTTGTCGGGCATGAAAAAGCAGACATTGAATTCGGCGATAAGAAAGCTTGAGGAGGACGGGATAGTTTATCTTAAAGCGGTTGACGGGAAGAAAAAAAGCGTTTGTCTTACCGAAATAGGAAAAGACTTTTCCGAGAAAACAGTCCGTAAAATTATCCAAATGGAAAACGAGATACTGGAGGAATGGACGGAGGAGGAAAGAACGCTTTATATCGAGCTTACGGAAAAATTTCTTAACGGAATAAAGGAAAAAACCAAACAGCTGTAATCAGGCAGGTAAAACGGGGAAAGGAATGATTATAAAAATGAAAGCGGAAATTTCAATTTCGGAGCATTTCGGGTATAAAAAGCTGCTGCGGTTTACTTTTCCGTCAATTGTAATGATGATAGTGACATCAATTTACAGCGTAGTGGACGGACTTTTTGTGTCAAATTACGTGGGGCTTACTCCCTTTGCGGCGGTAAACCTGATAATGCCCTTTTTAATGATATTGGGCTCGGCGGGCTTTATGTTCGGTACGGGAGGAAGCGCGTTAGTTGCGAAGACAATGGGTGAGGGGAACAAGGAAAGGGCTAATAGTATCTTTTCTCTTCTGGTGTACTCCGCCGCCGCGGTGGGCGTAATCTTTGCCGTTTTGGGAATAATTTTTCTGCGCCCTATCTCTGAGTTTTTGGGGGCGGAGGGAGAACTTCTTGAAAACTGCGTGCTTTACGGCAGCATTTATTTGTCCGCAATGCCCTTTTTCATATTGCAGTACGAGTTTCAGAGCTTTTTCATTACCGCCGAGAAGCCCCGCTTGGGGCTTATGGTAACGGCAGCGGCGGGAGCTGCCAACATAATTTTAGACGCGCTGTTTGTTGCGGTGTTTAAGTGGGGGTTGGTCGGAGCGGCTCTTGCTACTGCGGTAAGCGTGTTTGTGGGCGGCGTGGCTCCGATAATATATTTTGCGCGGGAGAACACAAGCCTTTTCAGATTGGGTAAAACAAAATTCGATATTAAAGCCTTGTTCAAGACCTGCGTTAACGGCTCCTCGGAGCTTATGAGCAACATATCGATCTCTATTGTCAGCATGCTGTATAATTTCCGTTTAAACAGCTACGCGGGAGAAAACGGCATTGCGGCGTACGGAGTTATGATGTACGTAAATATGATCTTTTTTGCCGCGTTCGTAGGCTATTCGGTAGGCACTGCGCCTGTTATAAGCTACCACTACGGTGCGCAAAACAAGGACGAGCTGAAAAGTATTCTCAAAAAAAGCAGCGTTGTAATAAGCGTTTTTTCCGTTTCAATGCTTATACTGGCGCAGGTCTTGGCCGTACCCCTTGCGCAGATGTTTACGGGCTATGACAGGGATTTAATGGAGCTTACGGTAAACGGGTTCAGGATATTTTCAATTTCTTTTTTGTTTGCGGGTATTGCCGTTTTCGGGTCTTCTTTTTTCACCGCGCTGAACGACGGCTTGACCTCCGCGCTGATTTCATTTCTGCGAACCTTGGTGTTTCAGGTGGCGGCGGTTATTATACTTCCGATTTTTTTCGAGATAAACGGAGTGTGGTCATCTATCGCGGCGGCGGAGCTTGTGGCGGCGATAGTAACCGTTTCTTTTATTTTCGGTAAAAGGAAAAAATACGGTTATTTATAATTTGGTATTGCGTTATTTTTAAATTTATAGTATAATTTAATACAAGTGAAAATTTAGGTTAATTTTCGTCGGGTACTTTCAAAAAAGTCCCGACAAAAATTAACCTAAAATCGTTATATTTATGAAAGGAGAAAAATCTCAGATGTCTGAACCGTTCGTTTGGTCCAACGAGGATTTTGAAGCCTTTTATTTAAAGCACTTTAAATTTGTTTACCGCGTATGCTTTATATATATGAAAAACAGCTTTGACGCCGAGGACTGCACCGAGGACGTTTTTGCCAAGGTATTAAGCGGAAATTACGGCTTTAACAGCGAGGAGCACGAAAGAAAGTGGCTTTCCGTAACCGCCATGAACCTGTGCAAGGATAAATTAAAAAGCTGGTGGCACAAAAAGACGGCGTCATTGGAACAGTGCGAGGAGATGAGCGCGGAGGGCGGCTTTGAAACGGACGAGACTTTAAAAGAGGTAATGAAGCTGCCGCCAAAATATAAGGACGTTATTTACTTATACTACTATATGGGATATAAAACCGAGGAGATAGCAGAAATCCTGCGTAAGCCCTCTTCTACTGTGCGAAATCATATGAGAGAGGCGCGGGAAGTACTTAAAACAAGGTTAGGAGGTGAATTCAAGTGACGGACGAAAGAATAATAAACGCGATTGACCGCATAGAACCCGAAATCAGCGCGCAGCGGCGTATGTATGATAATATACTGAAAAAAGCCGAAGCGAAAACCAAGACGGTAAGCGCGTTAAGGATCGTAAAGCCGTTGGCCTCCGCCGCCGCTTGCGTTTGCCTTGTGATAGCCGCCGCCATGCTGTTTAAGTTTGGCGCGACTGATTTTGAAAATACGGCTTCGGGCGGAGCGGACGGGAACATCCATGTCGATGCCTACGCAGAGCCTGAAGCAGCATACTTTAATGACAATGATGCGGGCGAGGAAATGGTCGCCATTAACGCCGATGAAGCTTCCGCCGACATTTTGGAAACAGAATTTAACGCAGCCGCTGTCACGGCGGCGCCGTCCGCTGACAAATCGTACAGCGGAGCGGCCGAATCGGTTTTGAAAGGAACAGTGGAAGATGCGGACGCGGTGGAAGTTGAGGGTGCGCCGTCCGCGGTTTGGGCAGCTGAAAATCCCCTTGATGACGACGTATATGTTTCGTTGGTCCTTCCCGACGGCGCGGTAAGCCCCGACAGCGAAAATGCCCCGGAGGCTTCCTACGATATAAGCGAATACGATTTAACGGGAGCAACAGCAAGCGCCGAATCAATTCAAGAGCTGACAAGCGTTGATTTTGTTTACGGCGGACACTTTTATACCCTTTCCGCTTCCAAAGAGGAAGACGAAATTTCGGCGGCAGAGGGCGAAATAATCGATTTGCAGGAGATTGATCTCGGTACACAAGCCGTAATATATTCAATAGACGGCGGAGACGTTATAAGTTTCAAGGCTTTGTGGTCGGGCGAAATATACTATTATGCGCTGTCAAATACCGACGGAGCGGAAAAGGATAATTTTATTGATGTTTCCGCTAAGGTGATTGAAAATAACAGATAATATAAAAGGGGCTGTAAAAAACAAAAAAATGAAAGCGGCGCAGCCGCAAATGTCTTTTTCGCTTCCTTTTTGCACTGCAAAAAGGAAGTAGGGTGTGGGACAAAGTCCCACGAAGTGAATAATTACAACCTACCAAGAAGCAGGCAACTAAGCGTCTGCTGTGTGTGCCGACATCCATGTCGGCACTTTGGGCAGCCGCCGGTTCGCATCCTGCGAAGCCGCCGCTTCGAGTGTTTGCATCTTACCTATAACAAAATACCCGCCAAAACCTTATTTTACACCGGTTTTGACGGGTTATATTTTTGTTGAGTTTTTTACCGACCCTTTTGAGTTAATATTATAAGATTTAAGTTCTTTAATTAAACAAGCTCAAAAAGCTCATTCAAATTTCCGATACAAAAATCCTCCCCGAAATTTCCGATTTCTCTGCTCTTGCTTATCAGCACCCCCGAACACCCAAACCTTTTGGCGGTATCAATATCCTTTTTTTCGTCCCCCACAAAGATCATTTCCTCTTTTGACAGTCCGAATCGGTTCCGTATATCATACAGCCCCTTGGGGTTGGGCTTTCTGTAACCGCAGGACAGAGAGGAAACGTACATATCAAAGTAAGGCAAAAGCTCTTTAAAGCAGTTTTTGTGCATTTCATCGGGCATGGCGGCGGCAACGTCGGTCAGAACGGCGATAATGTACCCGTCGGTTTTCAGCCTTTGAAGCGTTGGAACCGTTTCGGGGTAAATATAAGGCACAAGCTTAAATTCCGCAAAAAATTCTGTTATGACCTCGGAAAGAGAAAAGCCGCAGTTCCATTCCTTTAAAGCTTCGGCGAATATTTTTTCGGGAGCTATTTCTTCCTCGCGGTAATTTATCCGAGGGTTAAAGCTTTTAAGTATCTCCACCGACTTTTTTATATCATCGTCCGATATTGCAAGCCCGAGCTTTTTCCTTACTCCCTCAAAGGCGGCGGGGTAAAAGTCCGTCCAAACATAGGGCATATTTTTGTACTCCATAAGCGTTCCGCCTATGTCGAATACAATGGCTCTTATTTTATCGGCAGTCATTACACACCTCTTTTTCGTAATATACGATAGTCATATCCCTGTTTATTTTTTCCTCTTTTCCCGTTCTTACAAACCCGCATTTTTCATACAAATGACAGTTGGCTTTTTCCTCCTTTATCGTGGAAAGCCGCCACATGTCCGCCTGCTTGTACATGTCAAAGACCTTTAACAGCGCGTTGTATCCGATCCCGCGGTTCTGATATTCGGGAAGCACAAAAAGCGGGCTGATACGGTATACGTTTTTTCCGTTTGCGTTTCCGTCGCTTACTATCCGTATCGCTCCGACTTTATTCGTGTCAAGCAGGATAAAATAGTAGTCGGTATTTTGGCTTTGAAGCAGTCGGATAACCTTGTCGATGCTTTCCTTAACCGGGCTTGTTTCGTCGTCGTGATAACGTTCATACAATGGGAGAAACGCCGTATATTTCATTTTGTGCAGAAGCTCCGCTTCATTAAGCGCGGCTTTTTGCAGCGTTATTTTGTTTGATTCAACATTCAACGATATTACCTCCCTTAGAAATATAATGCGAATAACCATTTAAAAAGCGGATAAACCGCTTTTTAAATGCCCTGCCGCAAAGCGGCAGGGCGAGGGAGCAAAGCTCCCTCGGTTATTGTATTGAACGTACATAACCTGCGCCTATCGGCGCACCTTCGGCTTTGCCGAAGGATTTAATACTATTATCCAATTAAAAACTTGAAAAAATGGTTTTAATTGGATAATAGTGCTTTGGGTGTAATATCCATTTAAACTTTGATTTTATATTGTGTTTAAATGGATATTAGTAT
>JAAVIG010000152.1 GCA_014796735.1 Oscillospiraceae bacterium | reverse complement strand
TTTTTTGCTTGGATATTTTCACATATCCTATACCCTCGGTTCAGATAAAATTGCTGCTCATTTTCTTCGGCGGTAAGAACGACTCTCCGAATACCCTTATCTTTAAAATATTTCTCGGCAAGATAAAGCAGTTCTGTTCCCTGCCCTTGTTTTCTGAATTTTTCAGCCACCCAGAATTCTCTTATAAAACCTAACCTTTCTTTTAAAAACCAGTTTTCGAGAGTCACTTCCGTAAACTGTATAAATCCGGCAGACTCGTTATCGCATGTGCGGATATAGGCGGTGTTTCCGCCGTTCTGCGTGTTCATTTCCGAAAAAAGCCCCTCCCAGTCGTTTACTTTGACATCAATTTCGTTAAAGTACTGCTTGAACATACTTTGAAATACGGGGTCGGAAAAATCGGAAATCAATAAATCTTTTGTTATCATATGTACTCCTTAACGCGGTCAAATAAAAAAGTGTTCTCAAAATCGAGAACACTTTAATTTTATCATTTTACATTGTAGCTCTGACCGCGTTAAGCCGCAGAATGTGAATGACAGATATTCCCGTTTTGTACGATTAAGATTTTCATGTCATTCACCTGCCTTTCGGTTGATAAAATCATATTATCACATTTTTGTTAAGATGTCAATACTTCTTCGTAATTTTTCTTGTTCGAGTAATCCATATTTTTGTCGGGTTTGTGCTTGGCTGGCTTTCCGATATGCGAAAACTCCATAATCAAATGCGCCGAAGATTCGATAATTTCCTGAAATTTTGCTATATCAACATCGGAAAAATTATAAATATCCTCCCATTTGTATTCCGGCAGCCAGCAAGTCGCATGACAAAAACATACCTTTTCATCGGGACGCTCAATATATACTTTGACCCGCCCGTCGGGTTTCATTTCGGAATGTACGATTTCCGTTTGATCGTTTAATGTCATATACGGATACATCATATAATATCCCTCCGATTCTTTACAATAACATATTTTAAGGCAGCCGTTTATTTTGTTTTCCTATCCGCAGCCTTCATAACTCTTGCGGTGCTGTACTTCTGCTGCCACATTCTGATTATGTAAAACGCCAGCGCCACAAAGAAAATAACGCCTATCCAAATATACCTTGTTGCTTTCGTCACCCCGATCTCAACCTTGGTAAGCCCTGCCGTGCTGTCCAGGTAAAGCTTGTTTTCATAAGGCAGAAGCGGCTTTTCATTGCTGAAGCAAAGAACGGGATTCCTGAAATAAATATTCACCCTGCCGCCTTTTCCCTTTTGCACTGCGTTCAGCGATATTTCGACGGTTTTCGTTTTTTCGGGAATGGGAAAATAATTCGTTTCCTCCCCTATATAAAATCGGGAATAATTGTCAAAGCCTTGTATAAGTCCCGTTGACAAGGAAAAAAGCAGGCTGTGCTCCTCGTCGTAAAAGGAGATAGTGCAGTAGCCGCTGTCTCCTCCGCTGTTAGCTCCGTTTCCCGCGTCTATTCTGAAATAAAAACCCGTATCAGACTCGTTTCTTTCAAAGGTAAGCACCGATGACTGCTCTTTATTATCTCCCGACATAAAATAAACGGCGGTACTCGGTTCGTCGAGGTAAAGTGTATCACCACTCCAATCGGCGGAAATATAATCCGCCAAAAGATTGTAGTTTTCGGCGGAATCACTTGCCTCCGCGTTAACGCAGACGGCAAAAAACAAAGCAAATGCAAAACATACAGGCGCAAGAAAAGAAAACTTTTTCAACATCAACCGTTCCTTTCTTTAATGGTGCGCTGTATAAGCCTCTTTGCGTCTCTTTTCGCGGTGTCCTCTCTTTTATCGTACAGCTTTTTACCCTTGCATAAGCCCACCTGAACCTTTACCTTGCTGCCCTTGAAGTACATTGAAATGGGGATAAGAGTAAGACCGCCCTGCTTCACCTGTCCGAAAAGCCTTAATATTTCCCTCTTATGCATAAGCAGCTTTCTTTCGCGCAACGGGTTTCTGTTAAATATATTGCCTTTTTCGTAGGGCGCGATGTGCATTTGCTTCACCCACGCTTCGCCGTCCTCAATGGATATCCACGCCTCCTTAAGGCTTACGCCGCCCTGTCTTATGGACTTGACCTCTGTTCCGAACAGCTCTATCCCCGCTTCAACGCTTTCGAGGATAAAATACTCGTGCCTTGCCTGTCGGTTTTCGGCAATATTTTTTATGTTTTCAGCCATATGGCTCCTTTCTGCTTCAATAGGGTGTCATAAAATCCGAACAATGCTATTATACACCAATATTTAAAGTGTTTCAAGGGGAAAAAAGGATTTTTTATTTATAATCTGTATTCAACAGGATAATTTTCCGCAATTTCCCGATACATAAAGCAGCTTTCCTCATGGTCGTTGATTATCCCGCAAGCCTGCAAATGCGAATAAACGGTAATCGAACCCAAAAACTTAAAACCGCGCTTTTTAAGCTCCTTCGCAATTTCGTCCGACAACTCGTTGCTTGCCACCCACTGACTTTGGTGACTTTTGTATATCAAGGTTTTATTATTACTGTACCTCCAGAGAAAGCTGTCAAAGGAACCGTATTCTTCCCTTATTTTAATAAAAGCTCTCGCGTTGCTTATAACCGCCCTGATTTTCCGTATCGATTTTATCATATCGGGGGTTTCCATTATGCTTTGTATTTTTTCCTCTCCGTATTCCGCTATTTTTTCATAATCGAAGCCGTCAAAGCATTTTCGGAAGGTTTCGCGTTTTTTCAGCATAAGCGTCCAGCTTAATCCGCACTGCATCACCTCAAGCATAAGAAATTCAAACTGCTTTTTATCGTCATGAAGAGGTATGCCCCATTCGGTATCGTGATATTTTTCGTTTAACCCGCCGTCTTTGCACCAAGCGCATTTTTCCTTTTGCATTTTTATAATCGCACCTTTCAAAATGTTTGATTTAAGTAAATTAAAATTCAACCGCTTTCCATAATTCGGTTTGGATATATGCCAATATCTTTTCATCCCCGGATTTTGCGCTGCGAAGTTCAATGCTGTTCATTTTTGTCTCCTTTCACCTGCAACAGCTCTTTTTAATTCATTTGCTTTCAAAATACCACAACGGCACGACTCTTTCCATACCGTCATACCAATCAAGAACATCTTTTGCCTGATTCAGCATTGTTTCAATTTCCTTTTCACCAAAAGGAACAGCCCATGGAACTGAGGACATCGTATTGCTTCCGATATAAAGCGCCAACAGCTTCCAGAATTCAATCGGTACATCATTGTCAAAATACCCGTCAATTATCCCGGAAGCGAATTTCGGCGCTTTCTGTGCGCACCATACTATCCGATTGAATTCCTCCCACGGATCACCGAAATCGTAGCGGTCAAAGTCAATAATGACAATTTTACCGTTTTCAATCATCATATTTCCGATATGGTAATCTCCGTGTTGGAAAACCTGCGGTCTGCCCGCAAGCAGATAACGGTTTGAGTTTATATAATTTATAATTTTATCGCCGCCGTCAAATTTAATGTCACATTCATAGTACTTTCTGATCTTCCTATCAATTTTCGCATTGAAACGGGTCTCCCAATCTGTCTGATCATCAGGTGCGGGGATACTGTGTATCTTTTTCAAAATTTTGCCTGCTTCAACGCCAAATGAATATTGTTCGTCGGCGGAAAGAGAGGGAATAATTTCCTCTGCGTCCTGTCCGTGTACCCACGTTTGCAGCATATAAACGCCGTCTTCACATTTCCCGAATTCAACAGGTTTGCACATCGAAACGCCAAGTTCAGCCACCTTTTGCTGCATTTGAAACATTTTTTCCCGACAGGCGCTTTTTTCTTCGGGGGTAATTCTGAGCAGATACTTTGTGCCGTCCTCAGCAGTCGCACAATATTTTTTGTCACACGACCAGCCTTTATTTATAGGTTCTTTTGATATTATTTTGATTTGCATATTTACTGTTTCCTTTATGCATTTTAAATTACCATTTGTTCAAAATTGTTCATAATTTTTCCTGATCTTATCACCTGCTTAAAAAATCCGCCAGCCCTAAAATATCCTCCGCCGCTCTTTCATCATACACAGCAGGAACATTATCCGTGTTATGACTGCTCACCAAAGGGAAAACCGTTTCCGCCCCCATATGCCTAAGCAATACCTTTGCCGTTTTCTCGGCGGTATCAATGCTTCCGTCCCCGCCGCCCACAAGTATGATACCGCCCTTTTTCTTTTTGGTAACAGGCTCGGTATTTAAAAATCTTCGGGAACAGTAAAAGGCTTGAAACCGACTGCCCACGTTCAGCAGTGAGCCGGTCAGCTCCGAAAAATATATGGGAGAGGCTATCACTATATTATTGCAGTCCTCGGTATATTTGTAAATCGACCTCATTTCGTCATTTATCACGCAGCCCTTGTTTTTTTGACAAAACCGACAGTCGGTACAGGGAGAAATATTGCTGTAAAAAGTGTTTAATATTTTATATTCACCCTTTAAATTTTCCGTTAACAGCTTTATTAAGCTTACAGTATCGCCGTTTTTTCGCGGAGAGCCGTTTAATATAAGAGTTTTCATAATGTCCTCCTTTTTAAAGAAGAAATTCAGTATATCAAATTAAGATTTCAATGTCAATCCGACAAAATGCATAATTTTACGTTCACCTTTTCGCAATGGTTAAAATTCACAAAAAAGAACATAATAATTTGGGTAAAATACCGCCCTTGTAAAGAAATCGTTTTCTTGCTATAATGATAGCAGTAAATATTTGTTAATAAGCCTTAAGCATGTAAAGCTTGGGGCTGTGAAAGGAAAAAACAATATGAATTACGGTCATTTCGACGAAAAAAACAAGGAGTATGTCATCACCCGCCCCGACACTCCCTCCGCTTGGGCAAACTACCTCGGTTCACCCGAATACGGCGCTATCATCTCCAACAATGCGGGAGGCTACAGCTTCGTAAAATCCGGCGCAAACGGACGTGTTATCCGCTATCGCTTCAACAGCGTTCCCAACGATCAGCCGGGCAGATACGTATATATCAAGGACAGTGAGGACGGCGATTTCTGGTCGGCTTCATGGGCACCCGTGTGCAAGCCCTTGGACAGCTTTAAAAGCGAATGCCGTCACGGTACCGCCTACACCGTTATCACCTCCGAGTACAAAAACATCAAATCCGAGGTAACATATTATGTTCCCAAGGACGCTACCTACGAGGTATGGGCAGCAAAGATAACCAACAACGATACAAAGCCCCGCAAGCTTTCGGTAACAGGCTACTGCGAATTTGTAAACGACAACAACTACGAGCAGGATCAGGTTAATCTCCAGTACACACTGTTCATCACCCGCACTTATTTTAAAGATAACTTTATCCTGCAAAAACAAAACGAAGTTTTCAAAAACCCCAATAACGAAAGATTTTTGGGTGTGGCAGGCGCGGAGGTCAACGCTTACTGCGGCGACAGAGACGCTTTTGTGGGCCATTACAGAAGCTACGCAAGCCCCAAGGGCATTGAAGAGGGCTTAAAGGGCAATCTTAACTATAACACCAACTCCTGCGGCGCGCTGCAAAGCGACATTGTATTGCAGCCCGGCGAAACAAAGGAGATAACCTATTTAATGGGACAAAAGCCCGAAAATGTTGCAAGAGAAATTATTGCAAAGTATCAGGAAAAGGGCGTTGTTGAACATGAGCTTGAGGAACTGAAAAATTACTGGCACAGCAAGCTGAATAATTTGCAGGTACACACTCCCGACGAAAATTTCAACAATATGGTTAACGTCTGGAACGCTTACAACTGCTTTATCACCTTTATCTGGTCAAGAGCCGCTTCCTTCCAGTACTGTGGTCTGCGCAACGGCTTCGGCTACCGCGACACCGTACAGGATATCCAGGGCGTTATTCATCTTGCTCCCGAAATGGCGTACGAGCAGATAAAATTTATGCTTTCCGCACAGGTAACAAACGGCGCGGGACTTCCTCTTGTAAAGTACACCCATAACGCGGGCAAGGAAAACACGCCCGACGATCCCGAGTACGTTAAGGAGACGGGACACCCCTCCTACCGCGCGGACGACGCTTTGTGGCTGTTCCCCACCGTTTACAAGTACATTTCCGAAAGCGGCAACAGCGCGTTCCTTGATGAGGAGATCTATTACGCCAACAACGGCGAAAAGGGCACCGTTTACGACCACTTAAAGAGAGCTATTGATTTCTCCATGAACAACTTAGGCAGCCACGGAATGCCCGCCGGCTTGCACGCAGACTGGAACGACTGCTTAAGACTCGGCAAGAAGGGCGAATCCACCTTTGTGGCATTCCAGCTTGTTTACGCGGTAAAAATTCTTCGCGGCTATGCCGAGGAAAAGAACGACACCGATTATATCAAGTATCTTGACGAGATAAAGGAAAAGCTTGACGCTATTTTGGCTGACTGTTGGAACGAAGACCGCTGGATAAGAGGCTACAAGGAGGACGGCACCGTTATCGGTCAGCGCACCGATCCCGAAGCTTCAATGTGGCTCAATCCTCAGTCTTGGTCGGTTATCTCGGGCTTTGCTACTCATGAGCAGGGCGTTAAGGCTATGGACAGCGTTGAAAGAGAGTTAAATACGCCCTACGGCGCAATGGTTATGTATCCTCCCTACGTTGAGCACGGCTTTGACGGCGCGCTTATGCAGTGCTTCAACAGATGCACCAAGGAAAACGCGGGCATCTTCTCTCAGCCTCAGGGCTGGCTGATACTCGCCGAATCCAAGTTAGGCAGAGGCGATATGGCTTACAAGTACTGGACGGAAGCCGCTCCAGCCACCTATAATGACAAAATCGAAACAAGATGCCTTGAACCCTACGTATACGGTCAGTTTGTTGAGGGCAAGGACAGTCCCTTTGCGGGCAGAGCGCATGTTCATTGGCTCACCGGTACAGCCTCAACCGTTATGGTAGGCACCACCGAGGGTATTCTGGGACTTAATCCCACCACCGACGGACTTGTGATCGATCCCTCTATCCCCTCCGCATGGAAAGAATACACCATGGAAAAGATCTTCAGAGGAAAGAAGCTGAATGTTACCGTTAAAAATCCCAACGGAAGCCAGCATGGTGTCAAATCCGTTACCGTTAACGGAGAAAAGATTGACGGCATACTGATTAAGGCTGATATTCTTAAAGAAACAAACGAAGTTGTAATTGAAATGTAATAAGAGATAAAAACGGGGTGTAAAAAACTCCCTCAGAAAATCCGAGATACTCAAATTCGAGTTGTCTCGGATTTATTTTTTAAAAAAATATATCATAAAAGAAAGATAAGCAGTTTTTGAGTGCAACAAACAAACCGACAACCTTTTATACTAATCCCTTTTAAAAGTATTGAAAAACAATTACGAAAATGCTATAATAAAAAGGGGTGAAAAAAGCCAAAAAGCGATGAGGCGATTAATGCCTCAAAAAAATTATACTAATCTCTGTTTTGACGGTAGACAAAATATAACAAAGTCTACCGTCAAAACAGAGTTACACCCTAAGCACTAATATCTGTTTAAAAAGCCATTTTATCCACTTTTTAAA
>JAAVIG010000151.1 GCA_014796735.1 Oscillospiraceae bacterium | reverse complement strand
AGCGTTATTTCATTTGTTTTATTTGCTTAAACGTATTTTTAATGCGTACAGCTGTGCAAATAGTGTGGTTTGAGAACGCTCGGTAGAACGGAACGTGTCCTCACGTTACAGGGGAACGTATTGTTTGATACGTGTGAGCGGGTATTGCCGTGAGGTAATGCCAATTAAGAGTGGTACCGTGGAAGTAGTAGCTTTCATCTCTTTTGGGGATGAAGGTTATTTTTGTATTAGGGGCTATCTGAAAAGTCGCAATTTGCACAATTTCTACTAACTGCGGACGCTTTCTGCGTCAAAAATGCTCGAAATATTATCATATTTCTCCGCTTTTTTCCTTGAAATCGCCACGCATTTAGCGAAATTGTACTAAATTGCTTTGTTTTCAGATACGCCCCAGACAGTTTATCTTCATCTCCGCCAAATAAACTAAAAAAGGAAAGGGAGATATGAAGAAGATCGATATATTTGACTCTACTCTCCGTGACGGAGCGCAGGGTGAAGGGATAAGCTTTTCCGCCGACGATAAGCTGAAAATACTGCAAAAGCTGGATCATTTCGGCGTTACATTCGCGGAAGCGGGAAATCCCGGTTCAAATCCCAAGGATCTGGAGTTTTTCAAAAGGGCAAGGGAGCTTAAGCTTGATAGTACCAAGCTTGTTGCTTTCGGCTCAACAAGAAGAAAAAATACTGGGGCGGAGGAAGATGAAAATGTAAACGCGCTTTTGTCCGCCGATACCGAATACGTTGCTATTTTCGGAAAAAGCTGGCGGCTTCACACCGAAGCTATTTTAAATGTCACTCCCGAAGAAAACCTTGAAATGATAAGCGACACAATAAGCTATCTTACAAATAAGGGAAAAAAGGTTATTTTTGACGCGGAGCATTTTTTTGACGGTTACAAGGACGATCCGGAGTTTGCTTTGTCTGTGATCAAAACCGCTGAAAAATCGGGAGCGATCCTTATAGCTCTATGTGATACCAACGGCGGCTGCTTTCCCGAGGAAATAGGCAATATTACCGAAAAAGCGGTGCAAGCCGTTAACATACCGATAGGTATACACTGCCATAACGACAGCGGCTGTGCTGTTGCTTGCAGTATGGCGGCGGTAAAGGCGGGGGCGGTTCATGTTCAGGGTACTTTTATAGGTATAGGTGAGCGATGCGGAAATACCAATCTCTCAACGGTTATTCCCAATTTGCAGCTTAAAGCGGGCTATGACTGTGTTCCGAAAAGCAGCATGGAGGAGCTGACCGAAACCGCTTGTTATATAGCGGAGATCGCAAACGTCAAGCTTGCGGGAGGCATGCCTTATGTGGGCGGTAACGCCTTTGGACATAAGGGCGGTATGCACGCTGACGGTGTGGCGAAAAGATCTGAAAGCTTTGAGCACATTCCTCCCGAAAGCGTAGGGAATGAGAGAAGCTTTTTACTGTCGGAGGTAAGCGGCAGAAGTACGGTCTTATCCAAGCTTAAAAGCTTTGACAGCAAGCTGGACAAGTCCAGTCCCGAAACCGCGCGGATATTGAACAGGCTAAAGGAGCTTGAAAACGCCGGATACCAATTCGAAGCGGCGGGCGCAAGCTTTTATCTGCTGGTATTAAAGGAGCTGGGAAGATTTCAGCCGTTCTTTCAAATTGAGCATTTTCATGTTATCTCAACTCAAAGCTATGATACCGAGGAGATAAACAAGGCCAACGCAATGGTAAAGATCAAAGTCGGCAGCAGATATGAAATAACCGCCGACGAGGGCGACGGACCGGTAAACGCGATAGACAAAGCTTTAAGAAAGGCGTTGGAGGTATTTTATCCTCAGCTTAAAAAAACGCATCTTGTAGACTATAAGGTAAGGGTTATAGCGGCAGGGGACAGCACCGCCGCAAATACGAGAGTGCTTATCGAGAGCACCGACGGCGAAAGAGTCTGGACAACGGTGGGTGCCTCAAAGGATATAATAGACGCAAGCTTGAAAGCGCTTCTCGATTCAATCGAATACTTCCTGTATATAAAGGCGGAGGAAGCAAGAAGCGCCACTGCAAGAAAAAAGTAAAATCAAGAACAGATACAACAGAAAGGAATTTTAACTATGGGCATGACAATGAGCCAGAAAATTCTGGCAAAGCACGCGGGGCTGTCTGAGGTAAAAGAGGGTCAGTTGATAAGAGCAAAGCTCGATATGGTACTGGCTAATGACATCACAGGCCCCGTTGCTATCAACGAGTTTAACAAGGCAGGGTTTGGCGGAGTATTTGACAAGTGCAGAATAAGTCTTGTAATGGATCACTTCGCTCCGAACAAGGACATCAAAGCGGCTACTCAGTGTAAGCAGTGCCGTGATTTCGCGGGGAAGTATGATATAGTCAACTTTTACGATGCGGGCGAAATGGGCGTTGAACACGCTCTTCTCCCCGAAAAAGGACTTATCGCTCCCGGCGAGCTTTGCATAGGCGCGGACAGTCACACCTGCACATACGGAGCGTTGGGAGCGTTTTCAACAGGCGTCGGCTCCACCGATATGGCGGCGGGCATGGCAACCGGAGAAGCTTGGTTCAAGGTTCCCGCCGCGATACGCTTTAATCTTCACGGAAAGCTTCAAAAGTATGTAAGCGGCAAGGACGTTATTCTGCATATCATCGGAATGATAGGCGTTGACGGCGCACTTTACAAGAGCATGGAATTCGGCGGCGACGGATTGTCCGAATTAACGGTGGACGATCGCCTTTGTATGGCTAATATGGCAATTGAAGCCGGTGCGAAAAACGGTATCTTTGAAGTGGACGACCAAACCATTGCTTATGTAAAGGAACGTGTAAACAGGGAATTTGAATACTTTACCGCCGATGAGGACGCGGAATACGAAAAGGTTTACGATATTGACCTCGGTGAGATCAAGCAGACGGTGGCTTTCCCTCATCTTCCCGAAAATACCAGGACCGAAGAGGAATTCGGAGATGTAAAAATAGATCAGGCGGTCATAGGCTCCTGCACCAACGGCAGAATAAGCGATATGAGAGCCGCCGCCGAGGTATTAAAGGGCAAGCGTGTTGCAGCAGGAGTTCGCTGTATTGTAATTCCCGCTACACAGAAAATTTACCTGCAATGTATTCAGGAGGGTCTGGCGGAAATATTTATAAACGCGGGCTGCGTATTCTCAACTCCTACCTGCGGTCCCTGTCTCGGAGGACATATGGGTATTTTAGCGGCGGGAGAAAGAGCTATCTCCACTACCAACCGTAACTTTGTAGGCAGAATGGGACATACCGAAAGCGAGGTTTATCTTGCAAGCCCCGTGGTAGCAGCCGCAAGTGCGATAGAGGGAAAGATCACAGGATACAAAGGTTAAAACAATAAAAGCTATGCAGTAAATTACGATTGCAGAATTTCTAAAAAAATGGGAAAGGGATCGTTATATTATGCTTGTTCACATTTCATTAGTAAATTTCAAGTCGGGAATGACAGACAGTGACAAAAAAATTTCGGCTGTTAAACTAAAAGAAGGATTGGAAAATCTGTCCGGTAAAATTGACGGACTTATAGAAATAAAGGTTGAAAATTTGCTTTTGGACAGTTCTACCGCAGATATGCTGGTCATTGCCAAATTCACGGGGAAAGCCGCTCTCGAAAGGTATAATAACAGTCCTTTGCTTTTTAATGTTCAAAGCGTTCTCGATAAAATAGAAAGACTGGATATGGCAGACTATATAGCTACTTAACAACAGAAAGGATAACCGAAAATATGAATAAATTAACCGCTCACGGCAGTGTTCATAAGTACGGAGACAATGTGGACACAGACGTTATTATCCCCGCAAGGTATTTAAATACGGCCGATCACAAGGAATTGGCGGCTCATTGTATGGAGGATATAGACAAGGATTTTGTAAATAAGGTAAAATCGGGAGATATTATGGTAGGAGAAGCGAATTTCGGCTGCGGAAGCTCCCGTGAGCACGCTCCCATCGCCATCAAGGAAAGCGGCATAGCTTGTGTTATCGCCTGCACCTTTGCGAGAATTTTTTACCGCAACGCGATCAATATAGGACTTCCTATTCTGGAGTGTCCTCAAGCCGCAAAGGAGATCAAGGCGGGTGACGAAGTGGATATTGATTTTGACAGCGGCGTAATTACCGATGTCACAAGCGGAAAAACCTATACCGCCGAGCCTTTCCCCGAATTTATCAAGGATATTATCGATAAAGGCGGATTGCTTAACTCTTTGAAAAAATAATGAATACCGACATACTTATAAGAGAGGCGGAAAAAACAGACGTCAAAGCTATGGCGGAGGTGGTTTCAAGCTCTTGGAAAGCGGCTTACAGCGAGCTTATTTCCGAGGATGATATGAAGCTTTTCGCCAATGTTGTAAGACGTGAGGAGCTTTTCAAAGCGGGTTTTGAGAAAGGAAAGCTTACCTATGTATTGCTTTGCGGCGGTGCGGTCAAAGGCGTTTGTTCAGTCGAAAGGTACGAAAAGGAAGGCTTTTCGGATACCGCCGAAATAGATCAGTTTTACCTCTCTCCCTCCGTGATCGGACAAGGTCTTGGAAGCAGGCTTATGGAGCATATTTTAAAGGAGTTTTCGGGCAAAGGCTTTAAGCAAGCGGTTTTGTTCGTTATGGAGGGGAACGAAAGGGCTGTGCGTTTTTACGAGCGCAAAGGATTTAAGCCTGACGGATTTTTTTCGGTGTGTGAAAATCTTTCGGGAAAAAATCGCGGTATACGGTATATAAAAAAGCTGTAATTACTTTTTAGGCTTGATTTTAAGCAAGTTTGGCAAAAAACTTTAACTGCGGTTTTTACGAAAAAAACAAAATAAAAGAAAGGACAAGCATTAAAATGACAAAAAATATAGCGGTAATAAAAGGCGACGGAATAGGCCCCGAAATCGTTAACGAAGCGATGAAGGTTTTGGATAAGGTAGCTGAAAAGTACGGTCACACGTTTAATTACACACAGGTTCTTATGGGCGGTATCGCCATTGACGAAAAGGGCGAGCCTCTGCCTCAGGAAACTATTGACAAGTGTCTTGCCAGCGACAGCGTGCTGCTTGGCGCGGTAGGCGGTCCGAAGTGGGATAAGGGCGAGGGAAAAATGCGCCCCGAAGCGGGCCTTTTGGGAATAAGAGGTGCGCTTAAGCTATTCGCAAACATCAGACCCGCAAAGCTGTTAAAGCCTCTTGCTTCGGCATGCCCTCTGAAAACCGATATAACAGATAAGGGACTTGATCTGGTAATTGTTCGTGAGCTTATCGGCGGCGCGTACTTCGGAGAACGCAAGACCTTCGTTGACGAGAACGGACATAAGACCGCTACCGACTCAATGACATACAGTGATTACGAGGTGGAAAGAATCTGCCGCGTGGCTTTCGATATGGCAAAAAAACGCCGCGGCAAGGTAACAAGCGTTGACAAGGCAAACGTTCTTGACAGCTCGAGACTTTGGAGAGAAATTTCTCACAAGGTAGCCGCCGAATATCCCGATGTTGAGTTTTCGGACATGCTTGTTGACAACACCGCAATGCAGCTTGTACGCGATCCCGCTCAGTTTGACGTAATAGTTACCGAAAACCTGTTCGGCGATATTTTATCCGACGAAGCCAGCATGATAACGGGTTCTCTCGGCATGATACCCTCCGCGAGTCTCGGAGAGGGAACATTGGGCTTATACGAGCCTATTCACGGCTCTGCTCCCGATATAGCGGGACAAAACAAGGCCAATCCCATTGCAACTATCCTGTCCGCTGCAATGATGCTCAGGTACAGCTTTGACATGAGCGAGGAAGCGGACGCTATCGAAAAGGCAGTGGATAAGGCGCTTGAAGAAGGACTTCGCACAGGTGATATTATGAGCGATGGCAATAAGCTTGTAAGCTGCTCGGAAATGGGCGACAGAATAGCGGAGCTTATTTAAGTTATATATTATTAAATAAAAGGACTGCTGCACCGACTTTTTAAAGATCGGTACAACAGCCCTTTTTTATTTAAGCTTATTAACAAGCTCCTTAAAGTGTTTTCCTCTTTCCTCAAAATTCTTATAAAACCCATAACTTGCCGCAGCAGGAGAAAGAACGCAGCAGGACTTTGAAACCGTACTTGCTTTTAAGACCGCTTCCTCCATATTTTTGACTTTATAGACATTGAAATCGGTGTTCAGCATATCCGCAACTCTGTAGCCGCTGTCGGGCAGGCAAATTATATTTAAGGTCTCACTCTTGTTAAGAAAATCTACCAAAAGGTCGTAATTTATACCTCTGTCCATACCGCCGATTATTACGGTATCCGCGTTAAAGGTCTTTACCGCGTTGATCGCCGCCAAAGGAATAGTGCTGATACTGTCGTTAACGTATTTCACTCCGTTAATCGTTCTGACTACCTCCATTCTGTGTTCAAGCCCGTTAAAGCTGCTTACGGCATCTACAGCCTTGTTTAAATCACAGCCATGCTCCAAAGCGGCGGCGATAGCGATCCCGATATTGTAAAGATTGTGTCTGCCCTCAATCTTTGGTGATAATCTCTCGTAAGATATTTTTTCGCCAAATATAACTATGTCATTTCCCTCAATATAAATATCCGCGTTTTCCTCCTGAGATGCGGCAATTTTACGGGAGGGCAGGGAAGCGATTCCGTCATTTTTCAGTGCCTGGCCGTAAATCAGCAGGTCTCCCGCTTTCTGATACTTGTAAATGTT
>JAAVIG010000150.1 GCA_014796735.1 Oscillospiraceae bacterium | reverse complement strand
GATTGATAAAACGCTTTTATTTTATCAATAATATTCGCTGTCATTTCTGATGAGTTATTTTCATATGGAGCAATAATTTTATCGTTGATAAATTCCCTAAATTCATCAATAATGTCCATCCATTTTTCTTCTACGGAAACAGTTGGGTCAACCTGAATGATAAAATTGTTGACATTGTAATCATCAATTGCTTGGCAAAAAATATTAAATATGTTTAGATATGGTATTTTTAATAACTGTGTATCGCTATCCCATTGGTAGTCATCTGTGTATTCATTAGTACAATTATTTACAAAATCCTCTGTTATACTGTCAATACAATTTTTTCCTTTTTCGTTATTAATTCCGCCTAATGTTGTATAAAGCAACGCTCTGGAAAGAAAATCAGAAAAGTTATATTCACTTTTTTGAAGAAACTCCTGCTTGTTCATCCCAAAATATTTTTTAAAGGCAGTTTTATTTTCTCCATCAATATACTTGTCTTCTGCTATGATGTTAAGTAATGCAAAAATAATGAATGGTTTAGCGCGATCAACGACATAATTGCAAACAGCACTTTTTAATTCGCTGCTAATATTTTGTATTGTATGTTTTTCGTTTTCCTCTAATTCGTTTAATAGCTTGCTTCTTGAGTCTGTATTATCTGAAAATTTGAAATTATATTCGCATTTTAAAAGTTTTGCAACAATAGGTCCATTACCAACAGATTCCTTATTTGTGTGACGATCGCTACAAATGCACAAATTTTTAGGATCAATCACTTTAACCATTTTTGCAATAAATTCCTTTTGAGAAATATCCTCTGTTCTAAAAAGATTTAGTGCTTTGGCAAAAGTGCCAAAGCAAAGGATAAAATTATTTTTCATATTTGTATCCTTTCAACAAAAGTCTCTATTTAAAAAAACTGTCAACCAAAATCAACCGACAATGAGATGAGGACGTGATAAAATAAAAACAAATCAAATCAATAAAAAACGTAACAGGAGGTCGATCACATTCCGAGATTAAAATTTTGAGGCGCAGGCTGTCTTGCCTGCTGCCTCAAGGATTTTCTCTTACTTAAGGAAAACATGGGGATTTTACTCCTCAACTGTTGAACGCAAACCAACGCATATGAAGTTTTTAAAAATTTACTTCTTCTTTTACTTCTTCTGTTTTATAACAACGGCATCAAAAGGCTTGATAATGGGATTTGCGGCAGTGACATCTGGCAGAAGAAGGAGTAGCATATAAGGAGGAATTTTCTATGAACGACAATTATGATTTTGACTTTTGGGTAAACTTTCCGTTTGCTCAATCTGTAGAGGAAGATAGTGAGGAACTTGCTGAAAAAATAGAAAAATGTTACCGACGTTATAATGTACATATCAAGATTACCAAATGCAGATTTACAGATGAAAAAATTGTTTTTAAATTCAAGCTTCTCAAAATTACCACATACAACGACGTTAGAAAGCATGAAAGAGATGTTCGTTATAGACTAAAGTTAGCCGAGTTTTATATTGATTCAAAGGAAGAAAATTTATATTTTATCGTTTCTAAAGGCAGAAAACAAACTATACAGTCGTTGACAAAAATTTTAGACAGCCAATTCTATGCTGAGTCTATTAAAAAACTCACAATTGCACATATCTTGGGCGTTGATACAACAGGACGACTAATTATCCAAGATCTGACTAAATACCCTCATGCAGTTATCGCCGGCACGACCGGTTCGGGAAAAAGCGTTGCTATAAAATCATTGATATTTAGTCTGCTACATAGCTATTCGCCTGAGAGAATCAATTTAGTTCTTGGTGATATGGCTGGTGACCTGTCGCTTTTTAATGATTTACCGCATCTTTCCTGTCCAGTTATTACCAACTCTAATGACTTTCTTGAAGCGATGTCGCAACTAAAAGTTGAGTTGGATCGGAGAATTCAATTAAAAGGAACGATGGAGTACTCGAAAATGCCATATATTTTATGCGTAATTGACGAATTTTCGGCATTTATTTCTGGAGAAGATGCAAAACAAAAAGTCTCACGCGAAATCATAACCGAAATTTTGAGGAGAGGACGCCACGCAAAAATCCACTTTCTTTTGGCCGCACATAACCCCACAAAAGCCAACTTAAAGTTTGACCTTGCCGATTTGCCGACAAGAATCTCATTCAGAGTTGCACAGCTAAGCAATTCTTTGGCGATTCTCAATACTGGCGGTGCTGAAAAATTATCGGGAAAGGGTGCAATGATTTTCAAATCATCTCAAGATGATGAAAATCATAGAATTCAAGGTGTTTATATTTCCGATGAAACGCTTAGGGAAGAATTAACAGGTATCCACTTCAATTGCCTATTGCGTAATTATGAGTGCCAGTACAAATTTACTATTGATCTCAGCAAAAAGAATTGTGAACTTTTGCCTAATACTTTGATTAGAAACACGAAATCCAAAAATAAAAACGAGAAACTCGCAACTGTATTGGCATGGGCGTTAGGTCAATCCACTATTTCGTCCAACGAGATTATACAGAGAGAGCGTTGCGGATGGAGTACGGCGAAAAAAATTATGACCCAGCTTGAAGATTTAGGAGTGGTGTCTCCTCTTGAAGCAAAACTCCGACGCGATATTCTTCCGAAATCTGTTGACGATTTATCCGATGACCTTATCAATATTTTAAAGGACAACGGATATACCATTGATGATATTTTTACTCCATGTTCTCATAGTGGGGCATAAATATAATTATATTTTACCAAAAAAGTTCCTAAAAGTCAATAATTTAGGCGAATATAAAACGAAAGGAGAACTGTTATGAATATTCAAAACCATCAACAGGAAGCAATCAGAATGGCGATAGCTATTTTAGAGTCTGTGCTGGAAGATGATATTGCAAAAGAGCCCATTAAGCCAATAGATAACGCACCTGTCGAAATGTTGACCATTAGAGAGTGTGTAGAGAAATTTCCTGGTCTTTCCGAGCATACTGTCCGCAAACTTGTGAAGCAGGATAAAGTTCGTTACATCAGAACAGGAGAGGGGAAACGAGGGAAGATTTTAATTCCGAAATCCGCACTCCTCGAATATTTAAAGATTACGGCGTAATCAACAACTATTCACCTATCATTTTGGAGTTTCGGGACAGCAACACTGCTGTCCCGAGCTTCAAATTTATAGTGATATTGTATAAAATTTTCCAAAATTATTTGTCATATCACAAAATTTCTTGACTTGTGTCACTTATTATGATATATTTATGGCGTACAGAGGTATGTCATAAATTTACGTTATCAAAGGAGAAACATTTATGGCAACCATAAGAAAGAGAGGAGACTCTTATCAAATTCGAGTTTCCGTAGGCTATGACACCAAAGGCAATCACAAAGAACAGTCCATGACGTGGAAACCTACTGAAGGAATGACCGAACGCCAAATCCAAAAGGAACTGAACCGCCAAGCAGTAATATTTGAGGAATCGGTAAACCGAGGTTTCAAAAGCTCAGCGATAAAGTTTGAAGAGCTGTGCGAGGAGTGGTTCGAGGAATACGCAAAACTAAACTTGCGAAGTACGACCTATGAACGCTTGAAGCAGCTAAAGCACAGGATTTATCCTGCAATCGGACACCTGCGAATTGACAAGATAACCCCAAGACAGCTTCAAGCCTTTGTCAACTCCCTTGCCAAAGAGGGAGCAAACGAAAAAACAGGCAAACCCCTTGCTCCCAAAACGATCCGACACAATCTCAGCTTAATATCGGACGTATTTACATATGCTGTAAAAATGGGACTTGTTTCCGATAATCCCTGTTCTAAAGTCACTATACCTAAAGGCGAAGTAAAAGAAAAGCAAATTTACTCCCAAGAGGAAATGGAAGCTTTGCTTACAAAGCTGATGGGAGAGCCGTTAAAGTATAAAGTCTTTTTCTATTTGATAGCTTACAGTGGATTTCGCCGCAGCGAGATGTTAGGTCTGGAATGGAAAGACATTGACTTTGAAAACAACATTATCAGTATTCGCCGTACCTCAAACTACACCGCAGAACGCGGCACCTATACCGATACCACTAAGACCAAACGTTCACAGCGCACTCTGAAAATTTCCCCATTTATAATGGATATGCTTAAGCAGCTCAAAGAGGAGCAGGACAATGAAGCACTAAGGTTAGGTACTAAATGGGTAGAAACGGACAGGCTATTTACCAAGTGGAACGGTGAGGAAATGAACAACCAAACGCCGTATGGCTGGTTAAAAGAATTTTGCGAAAAGAACAGCTTACCGTTTTACGGCATACACAGTTTCCGTCACTTCGCAGCCTCGGCACTTATTTCAGCGGGACTTGATGTGACAACGGTTTCGGGCGCTTTAGGACACAGCAACAGCGGAACGACTTTGAACGTTTACAGCCATATGTTCCAAAATGCACAAGCGAGAGTTTCCGAAGCAATGGACAATGCGTTCGGATTTCTGCAAAACCGGAAATAAGCTGACTTTCAAACTTGTCCACAGTCATCAGGTGGGCGGCATTTACAACCATTACCACCCCTGTCCGCTAAGAATTTCAAATAGCGGACAGACAGCGGACAAGCCCGATTTTCGATAAAATAAAATCCCCGCAAATGCCTTTTGTATCAGCATTTGCGGGATTGGTGTGTGGTGACCCGTACGGGAATCGAACCCATGTTTCCGCCGTGAAAGGGCGGTGTCTTAACCGCTTGACCAACGGGCCTTTATGGTAGCGGCAATTGGACTTGAACCAACGACACCCTGGGTATGAACCAAGTGCTCTAGCCAGCTGAGCTATGCCGCCACATAAGTCCTTGCAGCCTTTTCCGCTTCAAGGACTTAATCATTATATCACAAGCCTGTATGTTTGTCAACACTTTTTTTAAAATTTTTTGTCATTTTTTGCGTTTTTTATTCATTCAAATATGCCGAAAGCTTTCTGTTAGCCTCTTTGATGAAATCATCAAGCGATATATTTCCCTCCGCATATCCATAAAAATCCGAAAGAAGAATTTCATTGGAATAGCTGAAACGAACCTCGGCGTTTTTATACACCTCTTTCAAATCCTGATAATAGCTGCTTTTGGAGTATTTACGCGAATTCTCCCGCATAAGGCAGTTATCGCTGCCGTTAAAATATTCGGCAAGTGCACTTATATATTCAAGCGCTTGTCCGAGGTTCCGCGAGGTGGGATTAACGCAGACAAACACACAGGTAGCGGGAACGGGATTGTTCGTCAGCATTGGAAGCTCGGTCACTCTTGCACCGGATGCGGAAAAAAATGTATGATCGGATTCGTGGTACCCCAAATTGAGTGAAATGCCCGAATAGTCGCCTGTTGAATACGCCTTCTGCAATGCACTGCTTAATTCAGAGTCAAAAGCTCCCGAAGGGAAAATATCCTCCTTTACTATTTTGGCAATGTAGCGAAATTTCTCGGTGTCAAAGTCGGTGCTGCCGAAAAGATAATTTGACAGCATCAGCTCGGAAATAAAATAGGCATTGAAATTTCCTAATGTGTCTGCCTTTTCTTTATCGCTGTACATATTGTTTATCAAAGAAATAAG
Organism: Oscillospiraceae bacterium; assembly: GCA_014796735.1. Taxonomy (GTDB): domain Bacteria; phylum Bacillota; class Clostridia; order Oscillospirales; family Ruminococcaceae; genus Ruminiclostridium_E. The sequence goes on along the minus strand of JAAVIG010000150.1, from coordinate 1,767 downwards.
CTCCTCGGCGGTCATCCCCGAAATGTCCCCGCACATCTTTTCGGAATAAGCCAAGTACGGAATTTTTATATCAACAGGAATCATCCATATGTCACCGTCATCGTTTACCGCAGCTTCCTTTAAGCACGGTATGCAGGAATCTATATATTCCCGCACTCCCTCCACATCATTAAGAGGATAAAACGACCCCTTGCTTTTAATATTTTCCGCAAATGTGGAGCGGGAGGAAGCAATGTACATATCGTATTGAGGGTCTTGTGACAATACGGTCAGTGCAAAGCTGTCGTAATTCACCGTATCATGTGTCATTGAAAAGCCCAGAGACGGCGGGGTTTCATAAACAAATTCCGCGCTTATCATGGTAAGCTTATCCGACAGATCGATCTTAAGTGCCGAGGATATATCCATATTGACAAGATAGGAGTTTAATATATCGAGGCTGTCCTCCGAATAATCGGAATAAGTATAGCACATCTTACCGGCGGAAGATACCTTAACATCGCCGAATATATAACCTTCAACAGCTATGTCAGCCTTTCCCTCGTCTTTAAATGAAGCTATTGCGGCAGCGGTGTAGACATTGGAGTAAATATATCTGTCCTCTCCGCATACGGCGAAGCCGTTCAGCATATCCAAGTCCTTGTACTGTTTTTCGGAAAAACCTCCGTTGGGGTCATATTCGATAAAGAAGTAGCCGTCATTATCGTGGGCATATATCATAAGAGTGCCCTGCGGGGTTTCGGACATTTTTAATGCGCCCTTGTTAAATAGAGCGGTGACTTTGTCGTTTGTCAGATCGTAGGCTGCAACGATTTCTCCCGAATTTCTGTAAGAATCGTCGGAGTAACCCTCGCCGTCCTTGTTTGAGGAATCTGTGCCCAATATATAAAGAACGTTGTCGATAAGCGCGGTGCTTTCGACGTATTCAAACTCCCCGAAGCAATGTATAAGCTCCCAGCTGCTTTCACCGAATGTGTATTTTTTTAACGCGGTCACCTCGATGTCGTCTATAAAGCACCTTACTATATAGTAAACCGCGTCTCCGCAGCATTCGAGAGTATGACTGCTTACCTCCTCGTCAAAAACATACTGTCCGATCTTCTCTCCGTTGGGAGAAATTACGCTGAGAATCGTATGAAATATCGGAACCTCCAGCCCGTTGGGATATTCCATGACCTCTCCGCTGTCCTCCACAGTCATGGCGTACAGATTTCCCTCTTCGTCATAGTCAAAGCAAGGGTTAGAAGTGCCGATCTCGTATTTTTCTGCAGCTTCCGCGTTTAATTCTTTGACAGTACCGTTTGTTTCTTTGTTAACGCTGTTTGTTTCTTTGAGAACGCCGTTTGCTTCCCCGTAATTGCAGCCGCATATCGCAATGGATAAAGCAATGGCTAATGCGGTAATTCGTATTGTTTTTTTCATTTTACATTAACTCCTTTGCGGTTATTTGGTTTGTGCCTATCGACAGCCGTGCTATACAATAGCTGTTGTTTTTGTGATTTGAGCCAAGCGCATACAAAGAAGTACCGTCCGTATAAAGCTTAATATATACCATATCCGGATTTGAGGTAAAAAGCTGTTGTATACTTAGATCCGATTCAAGAAGATTTATTTTCATCAGACTGCTGCCGGAAAAGGCAATATAAAGCTGATTATTCAGAATTGTATAATCCGATATTTCAGACTCGTAAATTTTGTTATCGATAAAATTGTTATAGGAATTTATGTCGATACTTTTCACGCTTCCGTCGTTAAGATCGGTTATAT
>JAAVIG010000149.1 GCA_014796735.1 Oscillospiraceae bacterium | reverse complement strand
ATACTAATCCCTTTTAAAACTGTTGGATTAGTGTTTATACTATTATCCAATTAAAAACTTGAAAAAATGGTTTTAATTGGATAATAGTGCTTTGGGTGTAATATCCATTTAAACTTTGACTTTATATTGTGTTTAAATGGATATTAGTATTAGGGTGTAATCCCTTTTTAAACTGTTTACAACTCGGCAGTTTAAAAAGGGATTAGTATTATACCGTTTTCATAATAAACAATAAACGCAAAAATACCGCCGGCGGAGTTTTGCTGTCGGCGGTATTTTTCGGTTAATTTTAATTCAAATAACAAGGCGGATTATCAGAAATCAACTTCCGTATCGTAGTAGCAGCACTTAAGCAGCTTTTCCATTTCCTCAACGCTGATCTTGCGGGGGTTGGAGCCTGTGCAGGCGTCGCCGATGGCGTTGACCGCAATGTCGTGAAGTCTTTCAAGGAACACTTCCTCGGGAACAAAGCCCTGATCGCAGGGATAGCTGTCGGCACCGTAATTCTTGATGCAGTGAGGAATATTAAGGTCGTCGTTCATCTTTCTTAAATATGCGATAAGATTCTTAACCTTTTCCTCGTCGGTATTGCCGCCGAGACGCATGTAATCGGCAATGTGGCCGTATCTCTTTGCTGCTTCGGGTTCCTTTGCGTTGAACGCGATTACCTTGGGAAGGTACATAGCATTGGCTGCGCCGTGGATAATATGTGCGCCGTGATCGGCGAAAACGGCGCCTGTTTTGTGAGCCATAGAGTGAACGATACCCAAAAGAGCGTTGGAGAACGCCATACCCGCAAGGCACTGAGCGTTATGCATAGCGTCGCGCTTTTCCATATCACCGTTGTAGGAATCAACCAAATCTCTCTGGATCATTACTATGGAATGAAGAGCAAGGGGATCGGTATAGTCGGTGTGAGCGGTGGAAACATACGCTTCAATGGAATGTGTCATAGCGTCCATGCCTGTATGGGCTACAAGCTTTTTAGGCATTGTTTCGGCTAAGTCGGGGTCAACGATCGCAACATCGGGAGTAATCTCAAAGTCGGCGATAGGATACTTTATTCCCTTGTTATAGTCGGTAATTATAGAGAAAGCGGTTACCTCGGTAGCTGTGCCCGATGTAGAAGAAATAGCGCAGAACTTGGCTTTTTTTCTAAGGGAGGGAATACCGAATACCTTGCACATTTCCTCAAAGGTGATGTCGGGGTACTCGTATTTTATCCACATCGCCTTTGCTGCATCGATAGGAGAGCCGCCGCCCATGGCGATTATCCAGTCGGGTTGGAATTTCAGCATAGCGTCTGCGCCGCGCATAACGGTATCAACAGAGGGATCGGGTTCGATTCCCTCGAAAAGCTCAACTTCAAAGCCCGCTTCCTTAAGGTAAGCAACGGCCTTGTCCAAAAAGCCGAACTTCTTCATAGAGCCGCCGCCCGTGCAAATAATGGCTCTTTTTCCTTCGAAGCTCTTAAGAGCCTCCAAAGCGCCCTTGCCGTGATAAAGATCGCGAGGTAAAGTAAATCTGGTCATTTTAATCAAATCCTTTCCTATAATTTTTTGGGTTAATTGCCTGTAAGCACAAATATCACTTTAATGCTATTTTATGCGTTTTTTTCGCCGCTATTCAGCTATTGTGCGTGCAAGCTTAAACGTTTTTCAAGAAAAAATTGTTTCCAAAATCTTCTTGTTTGTTAAAATTATAACACTCTCTATTTTTTATGTCAACACTGCAAATATAACAATAAATCGGTTTCTTATTTGGTTGTTTTTTGAATAGCAGTATTTGGATCATATTATATAATTTTAAGGTCGGAAAGGATTTGTTTCATTCCTTCCATATCGGTGTCCGCGTACAGAGTATAAACAATACCTCCGTAGGAAAAATCGGCGGAGGATTGTGTTCCTGCTTCCCCCCATGCGTAATCGTTGATGAACGCTTTTGAACCGTCGTTCAGTTTGATAACTTCATAATGACTGTTATCCAACAGATTATTAACCGAATGGTAGGAGTACAGTCCGCCCTCTTCATACCAGCAGGTGATGTTAAACTGAACCGGAAGCTCGCTTTGCTTATGGGTAAGAGTGTAAGAGAAGTTTATATTCGGCGCGGATTCGCCGTTAAGGTCATGCAGACATGCGTTCGCTGTGATTTCGGATATATCCTCGGTAAAATTATCGTTTACAAGCGGGTGAATATTGAATTCCCGGAACAGATCGCTTGCTGTTGTGTCCTTTTTAAAGATATACATTGCGTTGTTGAAATCTCCGTATTCCACCGCGCCCCATTCCAGCATTTCGTCCTTTGAAGGCAAAAGCATATCTTCTTGAACCGATATATTATAATCATAAACATGTTTGCCGTTGATATGCACGCCCGGTATAATTGCATAGGTGAAGCCTGCCAGAAGTGCTGTCACGGTAATTGCCGCGGCAATTAACATCGCTTTCATTCCCAAGGTGTGTTTTTTTGTTTCAACGGTTTCCGAAACAATGTTATCGTCTATTTCGCTCATAGCCTCAAATAACGGATTTATTTTATTCATAAAACATTCCCCTTTCGGTCAAGTATTTTTTCAAAGAAACCCGAAGTCTCGCCAACGCGGTAGACGCGGCGGTGCAGCTCATTGAACAGTTTTTTGCCGCCTCCTTTACCGACTGCATGTAAAAGTACCGAAGCGTAAACAGCTTACGCTGCCTTTCGTCAAGGGTTTTGAGCCACTCGCTCAGCATTGCCGCAAGCTCCGTTTTTTCCGCTTCTTTCTCAACGGAATATCCCGAGGGTAAACATTCGTCAAGCTCCGTCAGCAAATCCGTGTTACGCACCGCCGCGGTGTTGTAGCGAAGCTTATTAACGGCTTTTCGGCGCGCTATCTTGCATATGTACGCCGTGAGGTTTTCGGGGCGGTTAGGTGGAATTTGATCCCAGACGGCAAGCATGGTATCGCTTACGCACTCCTCCGCGTCCTCGTGCGAGCGAAGAAAGCCGCGGCAGACCTTTAATATCAATCGGCTGTATCTGGCTTTCAATTCTGACATTCCGCTTTGATCGCGGTTCGTCAGCAGCTCAATAATTTTTTCGTCCTCCAAGTTATCACCTCCTGCAAATATAGTCGCAGTCAAAGGGATATTTGTCACATTTCCTGTAATTTTTTATATGATTTTCACAATTTACTCTTGATTATTTTCCGAAAATAGGTTATAATTACCTTAATAACAAAATTTGGAGGGACACTATGGCAAACAGATTTATACTCAATGAAACCTCATATTTCGGCGCGGGCGCGAGAGAAAGCCTTGCCGATGAAATCAAGGCGCGCGGCTTTAAAAAGATACTTTTCGTAACCGATAAGGTGCTTCTGGAGTGCGGCGTTGCAAAGCAAGTGACCGACGTTATGGACAAGGCGTCGATCGCTTACGATACTTACAGCGACATCAAGGCTAACCCCACCGTTAAAAACGTACAGGACGGCGTAAAGCTCTTTAAGGAATGCGGCGCTGACGCTTTGGTGGCAGTCGGCGGCGGCTCGGTAATGGATACCGCAAAGGGCATAAGCATTATTGTTGCAAATCCCGAATATTCCGACGTTGTATCTCTCGAGGGTGTTGCTCCCACCAAAAACAAGGGCATTCCCCTTATCGCTTTGCCCACCACCTCTGGTACTGCGGCGGAGGTTACTATCAATTATGTTATCACCGATGAAGTCAATAAAAAGAAAATGGTATGCGTTGACCCCCACGATATTCCCATTGCTGCGATCGTTGACAGCGATCTTATGATGGGCATGCCCAAGGGACTTTGCGCTTCCACCGGTATGGACGCTCTGACTCACGCTATCGAGGGCTATATCACCTTAGGCGCGTGGGAAATGTCGGACATGTTTGAGATAAAGGCCATCGAGCTTATTCATCAGAGCCTTTTCGACAGCGTAAACGGCGATCCCAAGGCAAGGGAAACAATGGCTCTTGCTCAGTATCTGGCGGGTATGGGCTTTTCCAACGTTGGCTTGGGTATCGTTCACTCCATGGCACACCCCCTGGGCGCGTTCTATGACACACCTCACGGCGTAGCAAACGCTTTGCTGCTGCCTTACGTTCTGGAATACAACGCCGAAAGCCCCGCAAAGCCCAAGTTTAAGGGCATAGCAAAGGCTATGGGCGTTAAGCACGCTAAGAAGATGACCGACGACGAAGCGGTAAAGGCGGCTATCGACGCTATTCGCGAGCTTTCCGTTTCTATCGGTATTCCTCAGAAGCTTTCCGAGATCGGCGTTAAGGAGGAGGACTTGCAGGCGCTTTCCGTTGCGGCGTTCAACGATGTTTGCACGGGCGGAAATCCGCGTCCCACTTCGGCTGAGGAGATTCTCGAAATTTATAAGAAAGCGTTCTGATGAAGGAACATATTTAATATAATTTTGTTTGGTTGTAATAAACGGCACCGTATACAATTTAACGCTGTGTACGGTGCCGTTTTTTATATATTGTAATAAAATATTATAACATAAAAAAAGTCAAAAATTGGTACGTATAAAATACTATTCTCAAGCTAAAAAGATTATTCGTTCAGGTAGGCGGAAAGCTTGCGATCAGCTTCGGAAATGAATTTGTCGAGTGTGATCTCATCTGCGCAGTACTTGTTAAAATCTTCGTTGTATATCTCGGCGGGAATCTGAAAACAGATATCCCCATTTTCGTAAATATTGTATATATCCTGCGCGTACGCTGTGTTTGAATAGGTGCTTTTATCGGCGAGCATACAGGAGTTCTGACGTTCGGACATTTCGGATACGAGATTTTCAATAAATGTCAATATTTCGGGCAGGCGGTCGGAATATGGATTGACACTAATGAAAGTGCAGAATGCAACGCTTTTCCCGTTCCCTGAAACGGGCATTGATGCGGCGCGTAGATTTTCATCATTCAATAAAGAAATCTGCTCTTTATTGTACTTTACTTGTGTAAACAATGTATTCTCATATATATCCATATAATATTTATCGTTTCTGCTGTACTGAGCCGTCATAAGGGCGGAATACAGATCAAAGTTGCCCCTGAAAATATTCTCAGTACACTTTTCCTTCAACAACAATGCAAGGCTGCGGAATTCCTCGGTATCAAAGGAGCTGTTCTCTGAAAGATATCCGTTGAGCTGCGTGTGCACTATCCAATCACGGAGGCAGTCATAATACTCGGAAACGGTTGAAGCCCGCTGTACCATCTGTATAAATGGTTCAAGCTCCGTTGAAAAGACGAGTCCGTTTTCGGAACAGTTCTTTTCATTATAAACTATGATCGGTATCTCTACCTCAAGGGGGAGCATACAAATATTTCCTCCCGAATCCGTTACTGCTTCTTTAATGTACGGGAAGCACCGATCAAGATACTCCGACACGCCCGCCACATTGTTCAGTGGATAAAAGCAGCCTTTTTTCTTGATGTCGTTGGCAACGCCCTGATCCGAGCTGATCATTACCACGTCATAGCTTTTGTCCAGCGAAAGAACCTTAAGTGCGAAGCCTTCACCGCTCAACTGATTCAGTTGTATTTCGCTTCCCGCCAAAAAGGGCGGATTGGAAAAATATTGACTTGAAATAACTCGGATAGGCATATTGCTGATGGCAAGAGTGCTTAAGTCATACCGTTTGATACGATGCTCGGCGGAAGTGAGAGAATCGGAGGTGTTTAACCAGATATAGCCCGTTTCCGATCCGCACATTTCTAAAATGTATACACCTTCCGCAGCTATATTCACTCCGCTTTCGCCGTCCGCCTTGCTTACGGGAAGAGTGCCGTCAACACCCACATTACCCAAAAAAGCAAATACTCCGTTTTTACCGAAAAACTCAAAATCATCGATAGACTCGAGTTTGTTGGTGTAAGTTTTTTCGCTTGAATTTGCGTAATCGCTGAAGTAGTAACTGCTTTCACCGTCAAAAGCGTAAACTGTTACTCCGTCGCCCGAAACCGAAAAGGCTACGGGAAAATCTATCTCGGAAAAACTGTTCTCTCCGCTTCTGAGGTCAATGCAGCCCATTTTTTCCCCACCGTCATGATAAGTGATCAGAGTGTCTTCCTTGGTGGTAAAAAACGGACCGATCGGTTTCGCCTCTTCACGGCGTTTACCCAACCAATACAGCTTTTCATCGTACACGCCGATCTTTTCTATACTATCCAATCCTTCAAGTTCGCAGATAGGTTTCATTTCACCATTCTCAGTATCAAGAGTGTAGACAGAAAATCCCTTTGAACTGCGGGCTGCCGCATAAACGTTGTTTGTGTCCGCACACATACACTTGATGTCATATGCGTTAAAATCCGAAAGAACCGCGCTTGATATTTTCTTTCCGTCGAGTGAAAAAGCGGAAATGAACGTCTTGAAATCTTCTTCGTCGAAACTCAGCGTGTAAAGAGTATCTTCCGATGCCGCTATATGCGTTACGCCGCTTGACTGCTCGTAAACGAACGCTTCGCCGTCTGCATCTGTTTCTGTTTTACCGATTCCGTCCGATTTGTCACAGCCGCAGGAGAAAAGAAATAAGACTGCTGCAAGAAAAACAGAGGTACATTTTTTAAGTGACATTTGGAAACCTCCTTAAGATGATTATGAATTAGGATAAAAACAGGCTTCAATAAATTTATATTTTTTATGTAATACTTTTTATATAATATGTCTCCCCGTCATCATTCAAAATGATCTCCGCAAAATCATATACGTTCTCATCGCTTTCATCACTGAATTCTACCAAAGTGTACATGGCGTTTGAACCCGAGAAAATGTGAGAGATATAGGCGAAGTTATTTAAGACTGAAAACGAAAGTTTGTCGTCAATATACTCAAGCTTCTTCAGTTCGCCGCCGCAAAGCTTAAACAGCGTTGAATCCAATATCATATACACTGTCCCATCAAATACGGTATAATCGTCCATATACATGTCATTTGGGATTGGGATCTCCTCGCTTTTCCCTTCGGCAAGATCCACAGCAATCAACGAATGTTCGAACTGCGGCCTATAATAATACTTGCCGTTTACAATACAGTCATACCGCGGAATGTCTTTCACAGGCAGTTTATAGGTTTCCTCGTTATTGGTCAAGTAAAATTCGAGCTTTTCTTCTCCCGGCTTAAAACAGATATGATACCCGTTAAGATCATGAACGCTAAGACTGTGGTACTTCGGTGTACCTTTGCCGGTAGATTCGTCAAACTGATATGCTGTAAACTTGTTATTCTCATCTGCATCAATATAAAAAATTCCTTTGTCGTTCACATGCAGTTCACGAATAATAAAATCGGACAGCTTTTCCGCCTTATTTTCAGACAGATCATACCGATATAGGTAACCTTCGGCGGAGGCACCGTTATAAAAATTTTTAAGTTCTTTGTCAGACAAAAAGAAAATACAGTTATCATGATAATTTAGGCTATGCACAGGCATTTCAACCAAACACTCCAAGCTTTCTCCGTCATAGGAGTATAAATATTGACCGTCTTTGGCATTTGTGAAATAAATACGCTCCGAATCATAGCAGAATGGCTGATAGCAACATTCTTTGTTGTTGAGGGAAGAAACCAGATTGTTGTTTTCAAACACCGGCAGTCCGGTAAATTCCAAAGCGGAATCAAAAAGATCATCCGCTTTCCGGATTGCCGTATCCGCTTCGGCGTTACATCCCGTCAGTGGCATGAGCATGGATACACACAGCAACAGTGTTATTGACAGTTTTTTCATATGTTTTCTTCCTCCGAAAAATGTTTGGTTTTCGTACATAATAATTGAATGAGCAGATATTAGAACCTGTCTTCACAAGCTCCGCCGAAAAGACGCGTGCAAATCTTGTGAAGACAGGTTCTTAGTATATTCGGCGGAGATGCGGCGGAAATCCGATCTCCGCTGAACATACTAAGTATCCATTGTCTGAAAGCGGATAAGATTCTCTTTGTTGTATTTTAGAGAAGTAAAAAAGTAATTTTTAAATATATACCAAAATAAATTAAATTTTAATTTGTATATTAATATTGATTTATTGATTCAATATTCTTTTGCTCATTTTTGTGGGCAATAGGGGTTATAATGGGTTTTTACTTCTTCATCGGGTCCTTTATTTACCTTTGCTTTACAGCTGACGCAAACATAATCGCGATAATAAACATTTACATCTACATTGCACCATTCTTCTATTAT
>JAAVIG010000148.1 GCA_014796735.1 Oscillospiraceae bacterium | reverse complement strand
AGTACTCCAGCATTACTATGGTTCTCTCTTTATCCCCCGTATCCCGATAGTACTTTAGCAGAAGCTTTGAAATAAGAAAAGCAACAGGAATATCGCCCCCCTCTCCGACTAAGGTGCTCAGAAAATCCTTAAGCGTCTTTTCGGCGTCGCCGTCCAGAAGATCGGGAGAATTTTCATATTTTTTGATATACTCCTCTATGATTTTGTTGCAGTCAACCTTTATCCGCTTTTTTTCGGAGGAAATGTGAATCAGCTTACCGATCACTTCCTCCATAGTCTCATTTGGATCAAACGGCGTTTTGTCCAATCGGCCGTATTGGAATAAAAGCTCCCTGTATTCCTTATAATCCATTATTTCGCTCATCTCCGTTGATTTATTTATCCGCATTGGGACAGCATAGGGACATACATTGAGCCGCGCGCCCCGTTTACGTGCTTTAATGATCGAGTAGAGCGTAATACCAATCCTGTTTTAAACTGACGTAATACCCACGGTTTAATACTATTTTCAAATTAAAATGATTGCAAAATTTTAGTAGATAATTTGAAAATAGTGCTTAGAGGGATCAGTATAAAACGCGTATTTACAGTACTTTTATATTATATCATATTAAGTAACCGGAGTCAAGGGCGAGAGAATTATACCGTCAGTTACTTCAATATCTCGTCCAGAACACTGAACAGATTATCAACATCGACAGGCTTTGCAATATGCCCGTTCATACCGCATCTTAACGCCTCCCGCTTATCCTCCTCGAAAGCGTTTGCGGTCATTGCGATAATGGGAATGGAAGAAATTTCCTTATTATTCAGCTGTCTTATGCGCGTTGCCGCTTCATAGCCGTTCATAACGGGCATCTGTATATCCATAAGCACAAGCTGATAGTATCCCGCCTCGGCCTTGCTGAGTATATCCAAAGCGATCTGTCCGTTATTTGCCACATCTACGGTAAAGCCCGCTTCGGTAAGTATCGCTATCGCAATTTCCTGATTAAGCTCGTTATCCTCGGTAAGCAGAATACGTCCGGTTCGTACGGTCTTTTCTGTCTTTTCCGCACTGTTTTTCTTTTCGTCGGCAATGCTTACAACAGATCGCAGACAGCTGTTTAATTCCGACATAAACAAGGGCTTTTCGCAGAAAGCGGTGACGCCCGCTTCCCTTGCCTCTTCCTCAATATCCGACCAATCGTAGGCAGTAAGAACTATAACCGGCACGTTGCTGCCCGTTTCCTTTCTTATCCTGCGGATTACTTCAATACCGTTCATATCGGGAAGCAGCCAGTCGATTATGTATACGCTGTAATTGTCGTCCCTTGCGATCGCCTGCTTAGTACGAAGCACCGCTTCTTTTCCCGAAAGAGTCCAGTCGGCGCGCATGCCTATCTGACATAGCATGCCCGAGACGCTGTCGCAGGTGTTGAAATCGTCGTCCACCACCAGCGCTCTGCAATTTCTCAGCTCTTCTATAACGGGAACAGTTTTCACCTCGGGATTAAGACGGAACGTAAAGCTAACAACGACCTCCGTTCCCTCTCCGACCTTGCTCTTGACCTCGATCGTACCGTCCATCATATCAACGATATTTTTTGTTATCGCCATTCCGAGACCCGTGCCTTGAATACCGCTCAAAGTGGTATTTCTTTCTCTTTCGAAGGGCTCGAAGATATGAGCGACAAATTCCTCGCTCATACCGATGCCGTTATCCTTGATACGGAATTCGTAATTTCCGCAGCCCTGAGGCGCACCCTGCTTTTCTATTATCCGCATGCTTACGATGCCGCCCGCCGGAGTGTATTTAACGGAGTTGCTCAGAAGATTCAGCAGCACCTGATTCAATCTCAGCTTATCGCAGTATATTTCTTCATCATATATATCCACCGTATCGATATACAGCTCAAGCTGCTTGGCATATATATCTCCCTGTAAAATATTCCTGAGACCGTGAAGTATTTCGGGAAGGCTGGCGGACTTTTCCTCCAGATGCATTTTGCCGCTTTCGATGCGGCTCATATCCAAAACGTCGTTTATAAGGCTCAGCAGGTGATTGCCGGACGTCATTATCTTCTTTAAATACTCCTGAACCTGCTCCTTATTCTCAATATGCGTTATCGCCAAAGACGTAAAGCCCACTATCGCGTTCATTGGAGTACGTATATCATGGGACATGTTGGACAGAAATACGCTTTTTGCCCTGTTGGCTCTGTTAGCCTGCATAAGTGCGTTTTCCAGAAGATATTTCTTTTCCATCTCGCTGCGGACTTCCTCGTCAACGCTTCGGAAGCCCATTACAAAGCCCCTGCCCTTATCCTTTTCCCATGAGCCGGTGCGTACCGCTTTCACCTGATGATATACAACGTCGCCGTTATCATTGCAAGTACGGTAGTTGACGGAGAACCACTTCTTTTCATCAAAAACCTTTCTGATTTTCTCCAAAGCGGTTGCCTGACGAAGCGTTTCCCTGTCTTCCTCGCAGACAAATCTTTCTATATACTGTTCCATGCATTTATTCAAGGATATATCGCCGCTGAAAATATCGTCAAGGTCATGATCGTGCTCGTAGTCCGTGCGAAGCACCGTTCCATCGCCGGTATTGAGATAAAACAGGCAAACGATATTAAAATCTATGCTGAGTGCCTGAACAAGCTCCGACTGACGTTTTTCGATCTCCTCGCGCATCTTGTTTTCATGAAGCTTCTGAGCTGTATTATCAAACAAAAACCGCTGGTAATACAGTTCTCCGTTTTCGCGGACAAGCTTGACATTACCCAGCACATGAAGCACCTTGCCGTCCTTGTGGCGTACACGGTACTCAAGGTTAGTGCTGTCTCCCTCTTTTTTTAGCGATTCCATGCATTCCCTCATTCTTGGCTTATCCGCATCTTCAACAGAGGGCGCGATCATATCAAATCCGCTTTCCAAAAGCTCCTCGCCGCTTTCATAGCCCAATATCTTGAGAGCCGCCGAATTTACGCTGAGAATACGCGTGCCGTCCAGCGAATTACAGATTATACCGCAGTCCAATGACATAAACAGGGTCTCCAAGGCATTGCTCTTCTCTATAAGCGCGTGCTCGTAAGCCCTCTCCTGCGTTATATCTACAGCAACGCCCACCGTACCCATTACGCTTCCGTCAATGTCGTACAGCGGCGATTTATATGTAGTAAGCACTCTCTTGCCCTCGCCGGTGGAAATGATCTCCTCGGATACACAGGTTTTTTCCGACCTCATTACCTCCAGCTCGGACTCTATGCAGGCGGGGTCGTCATGCTCAACGTCCCATATGTAAGCGTGACCTCTGCCTTCCACCTGTTTCTTTGTTTTATTCACGGCTTTGCAGAAGCTGTCGTTTACTTTTTCGTGAATGCCCGTTTTGGTTTTAAACCAGATAAGGTTGGGAATATGGTTTATGGCAGCCTCAAGGAACTGCTTGTTTTCCCAGTAATCTTTATTTTCCTTGTACCGCTTCTGCCACTTTAAGAAACGGAATCTGACCTCGCTTTCGGTCATGGGCAATACCCATATGTCGCTGATACCGTCGGAGTATTTGTCAAAAAGCAGCGAGCTTTCCTTATCCGCAAGCAGTATTATCTCCGTATCGGGCTTTAAGCAAAGCTCATCCGCCTTCGGCGCTTCTCCCGCCTCTTCATCGCTTATGTAAGCAAAAATAACGTCCGCCCCTACCTCCAAGGTCTTATCGAGAACGTCGCTTTCAAAAAACTCATGCGAAAAATGCTCAAGAGGCGGCATTGTTTTTATTATATCCGTCACCCTTGCGCTGTCTCCCTTGCAGCCGATCAAATAGAAATTAACGTTGCACTGATACATAAACATTCCTCCGAACTACTCACAGAAATTATATATTATCACCATTATTATTTTTATCAAGTATTGAAAGCATCGGAACGCATCTTAAAAAAGCATATCCATGCCATTCTTCAAAGCTTTGGAAATATCCTTTATTCAAAAATCTAAAAAAATCCGAAGCACCGTCGTGTTTCGGATTTATCGGCATGTTTGACCGGTGTAAAAAATTTGTTTTTCAGTAAAGGTAAAATAACGTTTATATTTGTTTTATTATACATCATACCGATAAAAATGTCAATAGCCTGTCGAATTTTTTTGCCGACTTTTACCGCGAATCAGGGAAGATAAAGGCATCGGAAAAAAGCATGCTGTCTTTCTTGGTAATATCTTCCAAAAAAAACTCTAAAAAACGCAAAATTTTTCTGAAAATACATGTTGTATAAGGGTGGTTTTCGTGTTATAATACTTTATGAGTGAAAATTTTAACATTTCAGCAATATTATTACATTTATTTTTGTAAGCCGGCAGATCAAGCTGCGGTAAAGACAGGATTATTGCTACAATAAAACAGCTCAGGAGGAAAAGATGTTTACAAAGGATATAGGTATCGATCTCGGAACCGCCAACACATTAGTTTACATGAGAGGAAAGGGCATAATAATCAGAGAGCCCAGCGTTGTGGCGGTTGACGTAAAATACGACAGAGTGCGCTACGTGGGACAGGAGGCAAAGGACGTTATCGGACGCACCCCCGGGTCGATCAAGGCGGTAAGACCCCTTAAAGACGGGGTTATAGCGGATTTCGATATAACCACCAGCATGCTTCAGGAATTTATCAAAAAGGCGTTAAAGGGCAGAGCTTTCACAAAGGCGAGAGTCATTATCTGTATTCCCTCGGGCGTTACCGCGGTTGAACGCCGCGCGGTAAAGGAAGCCACACAGAACGCGGGTGCAAAGCGTGTTTCTATCATTGAAGAGCCTATGGCTGCGGCTATCGGCGCGGGTCTCCCCGTTGCGGAACCCACCGGAAGCATGATAGTTGACATCGGCGGCGGGACAAGCGAGGTGGCGGTTATTTCTCTGGGCGGTATCGTTACCTCACGCTCCGTAAGAGTGGCGGGAGACGAGTTTGACGCCTCCATAATCAACTATATCAAGAAAAAATACAATCTTCTCATAGGCGAAAGAACCGCCGAAAACATCAAGATCGGCATCGGCTCAGCTTTTCCCTATGCGGACAACGAGCCTGTAATGGACATCAAGGGCAGAAACCTGATGAACGGCTTGCCCGAAAACATCACGGTCACCAGCGAGGAAATACGCGACGCGCTTTCCGAACCCCTCAGCAACGTAACCGAGGCAATAAAGATAACCCTTGAGAAAACTCCTCCCGAGCTTGCTGCGGATATTATCGACCAAGGCATTATGCTTGCGGGCGGCGGCGCGCTTTTAAAGGGCTTGGATCTTCTTATAAATCACGAAACGGGAATGCCCGTTAAGATCGCGGAGCGTCCTTTGGACTGCGTGGCTGACGGAACAGGCGCGGTGCTTGAAAATATCGACAAGCTTGTTGACGTGCTTGACGATGACGAAAAAACGTACTATTAAACAATTAAAAATCCGAAAAACGGTTTTGATCGGTTAATAGTGCTTCGGGTGTAATAACCATTTTGACCTTGATCTTATCCTGTGTCAAAATGGTTATTAGTATTATTTTATTAAAATCGGGGTTTGTATGAGAGAATTTTTTCACACGATCAAATTTAAAATTCTTGTTTGTATTTTCGCCCTATTACTGGGCTTTTTAATATACGTGGCGATAGCCGCGGGAGCCTCTTCCCTGCCGAAAGCCTTTCTTGAAACGGTCTCTTCCCCCTTTGTCTCTCTTTCCACTACCGTTTCCGACTGGATGGAAAGCACTATCGACAAATTTGTAAACGCCGATAAGTACAAGCAGGAAAACGAGCTTTTAAAAGAGCAGCTTGCGAAAATTTACAGCAACGTGCTGGAAAAAGAGGAGCTTCAGAAGGAAAACGACCAGCTGAAGGATATGCTTGAAATTTCCGAAAACAACAAGGATTTCAAGTGGAGCCCTCCCTGCTCGGTAACGGCAAGAAATTCCGCCGATATTTCGGGCGGCTTTACCATCAACAGAGGTACGAACGACGGCATTTCCCTTTACGACCCCGTATTTACCAAAACGGGGCTTGTGGGGATAGTAAGCGAGATCTCGGGAAATTACGCCATAGTTTCCACCGTTCTTTCCGATGATATAAACATAGGCGTAAGAGGCGCGGACAGCCACGCCTTGGGTATTATCGAAAACGACCTTGACAGCGCCTATACCGGGCACTGTGTAATGAACTACACGGGCAGGAACAGCGGAATTGAAAAAGACGAGGTAATAGTTACTTCGGGAAGCGCGTTTTTCCCGAAGGACGTACTTCTCGGCACGGTAACGGATATAATAAATGACAGCAACGGGCTTTCGGTGCATGTGCAGATAAAGCCGTTTGTGGATGTATTTACCGTTTCCGACGTTTTCGTGCTGATCGATTTTGAGGGCAAGGGAGAGGACGTCTCCGGTAATTCAAACTAACACCACATAATTGTATTATCAAAATAAATACACAGAGTTAGGAAAAACCAATGCGTTACAAAATAAAATCTGCGGTTGCTTACACAAGGAAAATGAAAATCAAGGTGTTTTTGCGTTGGTTTTTTTATTCATTGACCTTGGTGATGCTGTATTCAATAATGAGCTGCGGTGCCTTTGAGCTGTGGCAGCCCTATATGATCTTTGCTCTTGCGGTGGGCGTTTCCATGAGAGAGCAAGAGTTTTCCTCGTCTGTCTTCGGCATATTCTGCGGCTTTATGCTGGATATTTCATCTGGTACTTTATTCGGTTTTTTTGCTGTATGCATTATGCCCTGCTGCTTTGTCACCTCTCTTTTTTCCAGAAATCTGATAAAGGTCAACATATTAAATCACCTTTTGTTTACGGGCGGAACGGCTCTGTTTTCCTTCTCGCTGTACTACCTTTTCAACTACGTTATCTGGAGCACCGACGGAAGAGGGCTTATCGTAACAAAGATACTGATCCCCTCCTTTATCGCCACATTGATCACCGCGCCTTTAATATACTGGCTCACAAAATTCCTTGCCTCAAAATTCGGTCAGGAACAGAACGAAAATCTGGACGAAGCGGTGGAGGAGGCTGTGGACAAGGCGGAGGAGAAGCGCAAGAGCAGGCGTATTATAAATGTTGACAGAAAGAACAAATATATAAGGGATCTGGAAAAGGAAAACTCACGAAACCGAAACGCGTTTGAAGAAAGGAAGGGCAAATGAAGCTCGGCTATATAATAAGAAGTCTTTTTTGGGTAATAATTGCCTTTGTACTGGTGTTTCTCGCCGCGGTACAGCTTATGAAAATACAGATAGTAAACGGCGATTACTACGCTTCGCAAAACGAAAGCTTCCGCGAAGCAAATCAGTCCATTTCCGCCGCGAGAGGACAGATCTCCGACGCTGACGGAAACGTTCTGGTAAGCAATCAAAGCGTTTTTAAGGTAATTCTTCAAAGAGCGTTTTTACCCTTTGGCGGCGAGAACGAAATAATCGCTTCGACCATAGGAATACTTGAAAACTGCGGCGAGGAATGGATCGACAATGTGCCCATAACCAAGGAAGAACCCTACGCTTTTACCGATGTAAATGAAGACGATCTGGACAGATTTAAGTCAAATATCAGCGTAAACGTAGACGCGACCGTGGAAAATTGTCTTCGGGCATTAGCGCAGAAATATAAAATCGATACCGAAAAATACGATCTCAGAACGGTAAGGCTTATCGGAGGAGTACGGTACGAAATGGATCAAAAGGATTTCTCCGACAGCAACAGGTACATTTTAGCGGAGGATATTGCCCTTGACACCGTATTGAGACTAAAAGAAAAGGGCTTTATTTTAGCGGGCGTGGATATTTCCGAGGAGCCTAAAAGAATTTACGTAAGAGGTGATATTGCGCCGCACGTTATCGGCACTATCGGCCCGATCAACTCCGATGAATACAGCGGGAGCAAGGACGAAAACGGCAATACCGATTATACTATCAACGATCTGATAGGAAAGACGGGCATCGAATACGGAATGGAAAGCACCTTAAAGGGTACGGACGGCACAAGGACAATTGTCCGCAGCAGCTCGGGAGAGGTAATATCCGATCAAATAACAGCTCCCGTACGGCCCGGAAACAGTCTGAAGCTCACCATTGACAGAGATTTTCAGGAGGATTTGCAGGTAATTCTTGAAAATCAGATAAACTGGCTCCATTGGTACAACGATCCCAAAAGAGGAAACGAGTGCGACGGCGGAGCGGTGGTGGTGCTTAACGCCAAAACGGGCGCGGTTATGGGAATGGCAAGCTACCCTACCTACGATCTTATAGATTACTCCAACGACCCCCTTTCCGTTTTAAACGGAGTTGACGGCGCGTCCATGTTTAACGCGGCTGTGGACGGACTTTTCCGCCCCGGCTCGGCGTTTAAAACAATAAATGCCACCGCGGGTCTGATAGAAGGACTTATCACCCATGACACAATAACGGTATGCAATCAGAAATATACCTACTATGAGCTTTATCAGCCTACCTGTACGGGTACCCACGGCGGAATCAACGTTGTTGACGGCATATATCACTCCTGCAATATCTTTTTCTACGATCTTGCCAGAAGAATGGGAATAGACACGCTTGCCTCCTATGCGGAAAAATTCGGCTACGGAACGGATCTGGGACTTGAAATAACCTCTCAGAAGGGACAAATGACTACCCCCGAAAACTACGAGAGGTCAACCGAACAGCCTTGGGACGTGGGTCAGGTAATTCAGGCGGGCATAGGGCAAAGCGCAACGCAGGTAACGCCCCTGAACTTAGCTGTACAGGCTTTGACCCTTGCCAACAACGGCACAAGGCTTCAGCCCTATCTTGTGGATTCCGTATGGAATTACGACTACACCGAGCTTGTGTCCAAAACCGAGCCAAAGGTAGTGACGGTTATCGACGATAAGGGCACCGACGCCTTTGAAACCGTGCGGGAGGGTATGATAAAGGTAAGCAAGTGGTGCACTTGGCCCACCAGCTCCTCCAACTGGACCTTTGACTATCTGCCGTACAGCGTGGCGATAAAAACAGGTACCGCGGAAATGGACAGCATAGGCAAATACTACACCTCAACGGTAATGGGCTACTACCCTGCCGAGGATCCGCAGATAGCCTTCGGCATAGTGCTCAGCAAGGGTGAATATTCAAGATACATGATAAGAAACATTCTCGACGCTTACTTTTACGACTGCTACGAACCCGATCTGGACGAGGAAGGAAACGTTGTTTCGCCTTGGAAGAGATGGACGGAAACGAATAAACAACCGGTGCGCTGACAGTGTAAACGAAATATAACGCGATCTCCATGAAAATTACATCTGAAAATTTTTTCTTAAATCCAAAATAATAAAAAAATTAAAAAAAACTCGAAATTTTCAATTTTAACCCTTGTTTTTTTATTTCTGCATGTATTTCCACCCTAAAATTTTGTGAAACATTTATCAAAACGCCGTAAAAAAGTGACTTTTTTGTGCAAATTCACCAAACAAACCTCCTTTTAAACAATAAATATACCAAACTTTGCGTTAAACGAATTAAAAGTCTTTTCATTTGTCAAAAATTGTGATATAATATTCTTTACACAAAGGCGGTTAAGAATTATACTGATTTTAACTTAAAAAATAGGATAAAGGAGGGTTTCCAATGAACATTGCTTTAATAGCGCATGATTCAAAGAAGGAACTTATAGTACAGTTTTGCATAGCTTATTGCGGTATATTGAGCCGACACGATCTGTGCGCTACGGGAACAACGGGAAAGCTTGTCGCGGAAGCAACGGGACTTCACATTCAAAGGTTCCTGAGCGGCTCTCAAGGCGGCGACCAGCAGATCTCCGCACGTATTTCCTGCAACGAAATAGATATTCTGATATTCTTCAGAGACCCTATAAACATTAACCACCGCGAGCCTAACGAATCACATTTGCTCAGACTCTGCGATGTTCATAATATACCCGTAGCAACCAATATTGCAACAGCAGAAGCACTCATACACGCCCTTGAACGGGGCGATCTGGATTGGCGTGAAATCGCCAGAGATTAGAACAGTTTTGATCTCTTGCATATTCTGCACATTATTTATCAACGATTTACACTTTTTTTCATTTTTAAATCTCCTAATTTTTTGTTGTTTTATTTACCCCCGTTGCCTTGAGGTTACGGGGCAGATTTTTGCAGCGCGCCGTTTTAAAAATCTAAAAAAGGCGCGAAAAAGAAAGGAACTTCCAATGGATATTGTTACAAAAGCCCCCAGAGGGACAGAGGATAAGCTGCCGTCTCAAATGAACAAGTGGCACACCGTAGAAAAAATCGCGGCACAGGTTGCCGAGGCTTACGGCTGCAAGGAAATAAGAACGCCCACCTTTGAGCACACGGAGCTGTTTCAAAGAGGCGTGGGCGGCACTACCGATGTTGTACAAAAGGAAATGTACACCTTTAACGACAAAAAAGGAAGAAGCATTACCTTAAAGCCCGAGGGCACGGCGGGAGCGGTAAGAGCGGCGATCGAAAACGGACTTTTGAACGAGGCTCTCCCTTTAAAGCTTTACTACTTCACAAGATGCTTCCGCTACGAAGCTCCGCAAAGCGGCAGACTGCGCGAATTTAATCAGTTCGGCGTTGAGATACTCGGCGCGTCCTCTCCCGTCAGTGACGCGGAGGTCATCTGCATGGTCGATGATATATTTAAGTTCTTGGGGCTTAAAAACGTCACTCTCGAGATCAACAGCATAGGCTGTCCCGAATGCAGAGCCAAGTATCAGCAGGCTTTAAAAGAGTATTACAAGCAGTATGAGGATCAGCTTTGCGGCACATGCAAGGAAAGGCTCGAAAAAAATCCCATGCGCCTTTTAGACTGCAAAAGCGAGATATGCCACGGCTTCGCAAAGAACGCACCTATTATTCTGGATTACCTTTGCGATAACTGCAGCGATCATTTTGAAAAAGTAAAAAGGGCTCTTGACGAAATGAACGTGAAGTATGCTATAAATCCGCGGATCGTAAGGGGTCTCGATTACTATACCAATACTGTTTTTGAATTTATCAGCGACAGCTGCGGCGCACAAGGAACGGTCTGCGGAGGCGGGCGTTATAACGGACTTGTGGAGGAAATAGGCGGAAAGTCGGTTGCGGCGCTGGGCTTTGCTATGGGGCTTGAGCGTATTTTAATGGTAATGGACGCGCAGAGTGCCGACTATGAGCCCGCAAAGCGGTGCGATCTGTTCATTGCGGGTACCGACGAAAACGCTTCCTCTTACGCCTTATCCCTTGTAAGACAGCTTCGGGAATACGGCTTCTGGGCAGAATGCGATGTAGCGGGAAGAGGCTTAAAGGCGCAAATGAAGTACGCCGACAAAATCGGGGCCGCTTTCAGTATGGTAATAGGCGAAAACGAAATACAGACAGGCAAAGCGGATTTGAAAAACATGGAAACGGGCGAAAAAATGACTGTGAGTATCGGGGATAAGTTTGCCGAAAGCGTCAATTCGGTTTTGTTGGCAGTTGAATAAACGAATCGGGCGGCACGTCGCAGGGCGTGCTGCCTTATCTTTTATTGTAATCCGTTACATTCCGTTACATTCAACAAAACCTATTGACATTTGTTAAAAAATATGATAATATTATATAATAAATTTGACAATTTTGCTGTAAAAATTCATGTAGCGAAACGGAGAGGGCAGTATGAATAATTGTCGCGATAAGATGCTGGAGCTTATGCTCGATCAGGAAATATACGTATACTTCTACATAGATTATGAAGCTAATCAATGGCATTTGGAACAAAATCCCCATATACCCGAATTTTCTATGTCCGAAAATGATAATCCCATTGACGCCATTTTGAAAGACGACCGTTTGGCGGAAGACGACAAGGAAAGATTCGGGCTTTTTGCCGAGAAGCTCCGCAGCGGTACGGTTATCAATGAAAACGATAGGTTTATTAAAATTCAATTCAGAATGAAGTCTCAAAACGGTGAGGCGGAGTGGTACGAAATAAATATATACCCGAAATATGTGGATTATTCAAGCCGTCCCATCATTACCGGCACCATTCATAAAATGAACGAGCGCGAAATAAAAAACCGCAACATTCTCAATCATTATTCCAACGACAAAAATCCCGCTGTTTTTGCCGATCTTATGGCAAAACGTATCCGAGAGGATACGGACCGCAAATACGCGGTCATTCAGTTTGACGTTATCGGTTTTAAATTTATAAACGACATATACGGCGAAGCTATCGGCAACGAGCTTTTAGCATATTTCAACGATGTACTGGAAATATGCTGCAATGAAAGCATACTTTTTTCACGGCTCAGTGCGGATGTGTTTATGGCAATACTTCCCTATGAGGAGCTTTCCGATATTTACAGCTTTATACGCGGGCTTGAAGCGGGAATGAGCGGATACAAGAACATTAAATACAGCTTTGCTTTCGGAGTATATCTTGTTACCGACAGAAATATTGCCACTCGGTTAATGGGCGACAGCGCGGGCATGGCAAGGGCGGCAATAAAAGGCAACGCCCTTGAAAACATCGGATTTTACAATAATGACATTAAAAACAGCATGAAAAGCAAACGCTCCATTGAGGACAAGATGAGATCGGCTCTTAAAAACGGCGAGTTTGTTATGTATTTGCAGCCCAAGTACAATATCTCCGACTCTTCGGTCACAGGAGCGGAGGCTTTGGTAAGGTGGATAGATCCCGAAACAGGAATAATACCGCCCAACGAGTTTATACCCGTATTCGAGAAAAACGGATTTGTGATAAAAATAGACGAATATATATGGGAATGCGCCTGCAAACAAATAAGAAAGTGGCTTGACGGCGGACTGCCCGCAGTACCGATTTCGGTAAACGTTTCACGGGTGCACCTTAAGGATTCAAAATTCATCAATACGCTTGACGAGCTGATCAAAAAGTATAATATACCGCAGGAGCTTTTGGAGATCGAGATCACCGAAACCGCCGATAATATCAACGCCAACGAAATGATACAACTGGCTAAAGACAAAGGCTTCAAGCTGCTTATGGACGATTTCGGCTCGGGCTATTCCTCCTTGAACACTTTAAGGAGCACACCTTTCGACGTTATCAAGATCGACCGCATGTTTTTCTCGAAATCAATGGAATCGGAAAGAGGTCAGAAAATTATCTCTCACACCATTTCAATGTCAAAGGATATAGGGCTCGATCTTATAGCCGAGGGTGTTGAAACACAGGAGCAGGCGGATTTTCTTAAGGTGTGCGGCTGTGATTCGGCACAGGGTTTTTTGTATTCGAGACCGGTGCCTGTAGATATGTTTGATAATATTCTTAGGTCAAATTATAAAAAAGCTTAGGGTGCATGTTAATATAAAAAACTAAAAAATAAAAATTGAAAGCGGCGAAGCCGCCGCTTCGGGCGTAAAAAAAGTTCTTAACAACAAATATACCCGTCAAAACCTCGTTTATCTTGGTTATGACGGGTTATATTTTTATCGGGATTTATTTCCCAAGCCTTTTGCAGCAGTTATATAGATTTCTTTTCTTCATCGCAGAATGTACATTGCTTAAATTTGGCGTCTGTCAGTTCAATTTGATCAGTTAAACATATATGCATCGGAATCCCTCTACGTTCACATGTCGAGAGCTGAAATCCAAGGCTTTCATAAAATGCTTCCCGATGATTCCAAACTTTTATATCAACTTGAATTCCAAAACCGGGTTCTAATTTGCTTCGCAGGAAATCAAGAATACGTGTTATCATTTCGTGTTCGACTTCTTGCGTTTTATATTCGGGCAGAACAAGCACGTCAGGTATCAAAGCAACAAAGCCTCCGTCCCATATTAGACGTGCCATTCCCACAATTTTGTATTGATCGTACGCTGCAACAATAAGCGTACTTCCATCTAATCCTGCCTTGATCTGTTGGGGAAGAATTTGCCGAAATCCAACAGATGCACGCAGAAAGTTTACCTCTTCTGCTGATATAGTATTTTTATAGGTTATACTCATTTACAGCCCCTTAAAAAATCATTTTACCTTAACTTCTCCCGCCAACACCTTTACATAATCCTCATAATTAGCCTTAAGCAATTCTGGAGTATCAAGCTCATAAGGGCATTTTTTCTTACACTGCCCGCAGTTCAAGCAGTTTTCGATCTGCTTCATATTGTTCCGCCACGTTTCCGAAAGCCACGCCTCCGACGGTGCTCTGCGAAGCATAAGTGACATTCTCGCGCAGTTATTGATCTGTATTCCCACGGGACAAGGCATACAGTAACCGCAGCCCCTGCAAAAGTTTCCGCCCAGCTGCCGCTTGTCCTCTTCGATCTCCTTTTTGATCTCCTCGGTCATAACGGGAGTATCATTCATGTACGAAAGCCACTGATCAAGCTCTTTTTCCCTTTGCACACCCCAGATCGGAAGCACATTGTCATATTGGCCGATAAAAGCATATGCAGTGCGGGAGTTGGTGATAATACCGCCGCCCAGTGCTTTCATGGCGATAAAGCCCATATTATGCTCACGGCATTTATCCGCAAGAGCAAGCTCCCTTTCCGAAGACAGATAACTGAAAGGAAACTGTAAGGTCTCATATAAGCCCGATTCTATACATTCCTCCGCAACGCCTATCTTGTGCGCGGTCAATCCGATATGCCGTATCATACCCTGACGCTTGAAGTCCTCCATAAGCTCGTACATTCCCGTGCCGTCGCCGGGCTTGTAGCACTGCCCCGCGCAGTGAAACTGGTATATGTCGATATAATCGGTTTTCAGCGTTTTAAGAGAGGTTTCGAGCTGACTTTTCATCTGCTCGGTATTCTGCGCCATTGTCTTGGTGGCGATAAAAATGTTTTTTCTGACGTCGGACAGCGCCGCGCCTATCTTTTCCTCGCTGTCGGAATACGCTCTTGCGGTATCGTAAAAGGTTATCCCGCCGCCGTAGGCCTTTTGCAGTATCTTAACCGACACATCCATGCTGTCTCTTTGAAGCGGAAGCGCGCCGAAAGCGTTCTGAGGGGTGGTTATTCCGGTGCTGCCTAATGTAATATTTCTCATTTATGATCATTCCTTTTATTTTATTTGACTGTACTTATATTTTATCACAACGGCAATATTAAGTCAAGCGGTGAAACAATACAAAGCATAAGCCGTCCCGAACGGTAAAGCCCGTTCGGAACGGCTTATGAAGTTATTAAATCCCTGACAGCGGCAAAAAACATATCAAGCTATTTTCTAAGCTCGTCTTCCTCTTCGTATTCGTCCTCATTTCTTAAATTATAAGGATTGAACGGGGGGATCCCCGTTATAGCCGCGGGAGCTACTACCATATTCTGGGTAAACATAGCCGCCAAGGGATCGACGTAAATGTCGGAACGTCCGAATATATCCAGGTCATCGTCTAATCTGTCGGGATCATAAGGCGTATCTTTTTCTTTCATTTCGCGTTTTCCTTTCTTTTCCTTATTATTACGGAATTCCCGCAATAATAGTTTTGGCACAACAAACGCAAATAAAACAAATGAAATTTTTAACAAATAACCTTATACTAATAACCATTTGATTTGTGGATAAAATCCACAAATCAAATCCTTCGGCAAAGCCGAAGGTGCGCCGATAGGCGCAGGTTATGTACGTTCAATACAATAACCGAGGGAGCTTT
>JAAVIG010000147.1 GCA_014796735.1 Oscillospiraceae bacterium | reverse complement strand
CTAAATTCTCAATCATTTTATAGACAAAATTTTACAGTGTCTGCAAGATGATTGAGAATTGCACCCTAATACTAATTTCCGATCGACAGCAAAATTTGTCTATGCTTTGATCGGAAATTAGTATTATGCATATTGAAAAATGAAAGGAGTGTTTTTGTAATTGACGATAAGCAAAAGTTATCTTTATTTAGTTGATATTATATCACAATAAATGTAATATGTCAACTGTATAAACGTAATTTTTTATTGTTATATCGTTTATAATAGCAGAAAAGGGGGCGTCAATTATGGATATTGCCAAAAGACTTAAAGCCCTGCGCGAGAAGCGGGGAATAACTACCAACAAGCTTGCCAATCTTGCAGGCATATCGCAAAGTCATCTGCGCGAAATAGAGCTTGGGCAAAGAAACCCCACCGTTGAAACGCTTTCTTATTTCTGCGAAGCGCTGGGGGTCAGTCTCGAGGAATTTTTCAGAGAAGAGGATAACGGTATAAATCCGTGCCTTATGAGCGCGATAAAAGGTCTGAGCGATGAACAGCAGATGGCGCTTTCCGATTTTATCAACACTATGATAAAATAGAACCTGTCACTCAGACCATCGTGGATTGACAAAGATATTATAACAATTTATACCAATCCCTTTTTAAACTGACGTAATACCCACAGTTTAAAAAGGGATTGCACCCAAAACACTAATCCAACAGTTTTAAAAGGGATTAGTATCAGTCTGTATAATACTAATATCCATTTAAACACAATATAAAATCAAAGTTTAAATGGATATTACATCCAAAGCACTATTATCCAATTAAAACCATTTTTTCAAGTTTTTAATTGGATAATAGTATAAAAACCCCGATTTTCAAAAAAGAATCGGGGTTAAATTTTTAATTCACAACGATATTTGATAAAAAGTGCAAAAGAAAAGACAAAAATAATCAAAAGGGATTGGTATTAAATGTAAAAAAGCGTACTGCACTCACATTTATTGTGAAACGCAGTACGTTCGTCAATATGTATTTATACCTGCGAGAGCTTCGCACGGAAAGAAATCGTCCTCAGTGTTGGTATCGAATCAAATTGTACGAGATATGCGCCTTTTTCTGTGTCAATTTCCAAAATACTGCCCTCGCCAAGATACTCATGCCGGATGCGGGTGCCGATGGGGAGCAATCCACTTTCCATATTTTCCGGCATATATTTTTCGGAGTAAGTAATGTACTCTCGTGCGTCTGCAATCAGGCTGTCGTTTGGCTTTTCCGTATACTCCAAAAGGCTGCTGTCAATATCCAGCACAAAACGGGAAGGATAACGAGGCGAGCCGTCAAAGTTGCGCCCCTCCGCGCCGGACAAATATAACCGTTTTTCTGCGCGGGTCATGGCAACAAACGCAAGCCGCCGTTCTTCCTCCATGCCGAGAAGGTCTTTTGTTTTTCGGGAGGGAAACACACCGTCATTCATACCGCAGAGAAACACATACGGAAATTCCAGACCCTTCGCGGCGTGGACAGTCATCAACTTCACCTTATGGTCGGCCCCCTCTGCATCGGCATTTGTAAACAGCGCAACATGTGTCAGAAAATGTGCCGCTGTTGCTTCTTCGCCGCAGGTCGTTTCATATTCGTGTATGGATTGTTTGAGCTCCGCAAGATTGTCGAGCCGTTCCTGACCGCCCTCCGTGCGCAGCATTGTTTCATAGCCACTCTCATTCAGAAGTGCGGAGAGCAGATCCGACACAGGCAGTCCCGCGCAGTCCGCTGAATAATCCTCAATCAGACGTAAAAAACGAGCCGCCTTTGTACCCTTAAAAATTTCATCATCTAAAGTTCGTTTCAGAGCGTTATACAAGGTACATTCGTTTTCCTCGGCGTATTTTTCCAGAAACTCCATGCGCCGTTTCCCTATATTCCGCTTTGGGATATTGACGATACGGCGAAAGGACAGGTCATCCTGAGAAACGACCATGCGAAGATAGCAAAGCGCGTCCTTGATTTCCGCCCGCCCGAAGAACGGGACACCGCTGTAAATATGATATGGAAGTTTCGCTTTCAGAAGCGCTTCTTCCACAGGGCGGGTCACATAATGGGCGCGGTAAAGCACCGTCATATCGCGGTAATCTATGCCCTTTTCGTGCAGCTCCTTTATTTGAGATACGATCCATTCCGCTTCAGATTCCAAGTTTTTGGCAAAGTGAAATGTGACCGGTGCTCCGTTCGGGAGGACAGGCACAAGCTCTTTATTGACGCGATGCTTGTTTTTGTCGATCAGCGAATTCGCGGCAGCCAAAACCTGCGGCGTAGAACGGTAATTATGCAGCATCATAATGGTTTTGGCGGAAGGAAACCGCTTGTCAAAGTCCAAAAGATATTTTACATTTGCGCCGCGCCAGGTGTAAATCGTTTGATCGGGATCTCCGACAATAAACAGATTATTGTGATACCCGCACAACACCTCCATCAGTTCATATTGCAGACCGTCAATGTCCTGAAATTCGTCTATCATAATATATTCCAGGCGTTTCTGCCATTTCAGGCGGATTTCCTCGCTTTGTGCGAATATATACAGTGTGAATTTTATCAGATCATTATAGTCAAGCCCGAAGCATTTCTTTTCCTGATATAAATATCCATAAAAAATGATTTCATCCGTTGCAGTCGCATTCAGATATTTCTCATGCAGTGCGTCCAGGGACATATCAATCATATCAAGATAATATTCCGGCTTTTTGAATAACTTTTGAATCTCGATCATATTTCGTGCGTCGGAAAAGGTTTTATCACGCAGGGTAAGACTGCGCTCCTCGTAGATGACACGGAGCATGGCGTCAATATCACTGTTATCAAGGACAAGAAAGCTCTTTGGGTACTGTACCGCATAGCTGTCCTCCTGGAGCACAGATACGCAAAATCCGTGAAATGTATTGATATAGCCTGTATCGTTGTCACCGATGAGGTTGTGGATACGCTGACGCATTTCATTTGCCGCTTTGTTTGTAAAGGTAACGCAGAGAATGTTTTCGGGAAGGATGCCCAACTCGTTCACCAAAAAGGCGAACCGATGGGTAAGCGCCCGCGTCTTGCCGGAGCCTGCCCCTGCGATAACACGCACATAACCCTCTGTTGATGTCACAGCGGCAAGCTGCTCATTGTTCAACTTCTGTTCCATTTTGTCACCGACTTTCTAATGCTAATCCCTTTTAAAACTGTTGGATTAGTGTTTAGGGTGTAATCCCTTTTTAAACTGTTTACAACTCGGCAGTTTAAAAAGAGATTAGTATAATCGGTTTTTCAACCGGTTTGCTTGCAATTTTCTATGTATTGTTTCAAATACATTCCCGTTTTACTGTTTTCATATCCGCAGATTTCCTCCGGCGTACCTGACGCGACGATTTCTCCGCCGTGAATACCGCCCTCCGGTCCCATATCGATCACATAATCCGCGTTCTTTATAACATCTAGATCATGCTCGATCACAATAACGGTCGCTTCATTTTCAATCAACCGTTCAAATACATGGAGCAGTGTCTCTACATCCAACGGATGCAAGCCAATGGTGGGTTCGTCAAATACAAATACCGTATCCGCCTGTCCCTTTCCCATTTCGCTGGCGAGCTTCAATCGCTGCGCTTCTCCGCCCGAGAGACTTGGCGTTTCTTCTCCAAGCGTCAGATAACCGAGGCCAAGCTCCTTTAGCACGCTTAGTCTCCGTGCAACAAGCGGAATATCCGAACATGCGGTGAGTGCCTCGTCCACGCTCATATCCATAAGCTCCGGAAGCGTATTTGCCTGTCCGCCTTGCTTCGGTATGCGCCTGATAAGGCTCGCATCTTTTGCATAACGTGAGCCGCCGCAATCCGGACATGGAATCTCAACATCCGGCAAAAACTGAACATCCAGATTGATGGTGCCTGTACCGTCACATGTAGGACACCGCAGTTTTCCCGTATTATAGGAAAAATCTCCGGCCTTATAACCTTTTTCCTTTGCATCCTGCGTTCTTGCGTACACCTTGCGCAGTTCGTCATGCACATCGGCATAGGTGGCCACAGTAGAACGCACGTTGATCCCTATCGGTGTGGCGTCGATCAGCTTGACCTGTGCAATTCCGTCCGCAGAGACGGCTTTCACATGCGTTGGAAGCTTATCCCCTCGGATAGATGCTTCCAACGCGGGAATCAGGCTTTCCAGAATCATTGTCGTTTTTCCCGAACCTGACACGCCGGTAACCGCGATCAGCCGTCCTTTTGGCAGGTCTGCCTCTAACGGTTTTACCGTATGAATTTCTGATGTGGACAGATGAATGGTTCCAAGGGAGAACATCTTATCCGACGGAATGTGTTTCCCGATATTGATGGTCGTTCTTCCAGTCAGAAAACCGCCAATCCGTGAATTTGGGTTGTTTTCCACTTCTTCCAAACTTCCTTGTGCAATGATCGTGCCACCGCCTGCACCGGCCTCCGGGCCAAGCTCAATAAGGTGGTCCGCCTGTGACAGCACATGCGTGTCATGATCTACCAAAACCACGGTGTTGCCATCCGCAATCAAGTCCTGCATGACACCGGTCAGGCCATCCATATTGGAGGGATGCAAGCCGATGGAAGGCTCGTCGAGAACATAGAGAACGCCGGTGGTGCGGTTGCGCACCGCGCGGGCAAGCTGCATCCTTTGCCGTTCTCCGGTGGAAAGCGTAGAGGCGGCACGATCCAGCGTGAGATAGGATAGACCCAGATCCGTCAGCCGCTTTGAGGCGCTTTGGAACGATTCGCAGATACTTTCCGCCATTGGACGCATTTCTTCCGGAAGCGAAACGGGGATACCGGCCACCCAAGCAGTCAGATCGGAAAGGGTCATCTTACAAGCATCTGCAAGTGAAATACCACGAAGTTTGGGCGCACGAGCCGCATGGCTCAATCTCGTTCCGCCGCAGTCCGGGCACACATCCTGCCGCAAAAACTTTTCCACCCGTTTCATGCCCTTTTCATCCTTGACCTTGGACAAAGCGTTTTCCACGGTATAAACAGCGTTGAAGTATGTAAAATCCATATCTCCGGCCGCGCCGCTGGTCTTATTCTGATAGATGATGTTTTTCTTGACCGCCGGGCCGTGAAAAACGATGTCACGTTCCTTTGCGGTCAGCTCCCGAAACGGCACATCTGTACGTACTCCCATTTCACGCGCTATATCCTTCATCAGCGACCACATCAATGTCTGCCAGGGTGCGACCGCGCCCTCATCGATAGATAAAGACTCGTCCGGTACCAGAGCCGCTTCATCTACGGTGCGGACAACGCCTGTGCCGTCACATTTTTTACACGCGCCTTGACTGTTGAACGCAAGCTCCTCTGCGCCCGGTGCGAAGAAAGACTCGCCGCACATGGGGCAGACAAGCGGAAGTCCCGCCGCCACATTCAGAGAAGGTTCCACATAGTGTCCATTCGGGCAGCAATGGCTGGAAAGCCTTGAAAACATTAAGCGCAGGCCGTTCAGCAGTTCCGTACCCGTTCCAAACGTGCTGCGAATACCGGGAACGCCGGGGCGCTGGCGAAGCGCCAATGCAGCCGGAACATATAGCACTTCATCCACCTGTGCCTTTTCCGCCTGTGTCATTCTTCTGCGTGTGTAGGTTGACAAAGATTCCAAGTAGCGCCGGGAACCTTCCGCATACAAAATGCCAAGTGCCAAAGAGGATTTGCCGGAGCCGGAAACGCCGGCAACACCTATGATCTTGTTAAGCGGTATGTCAACATCAATGTTTTTCAGATTGTGTACCCGTCCGCCGCGTATTTTTATTTTGTCCGGGGTCTTTTGATTTTCCATTTTCAGCCTACTCCTGCATAATTTTTTCGTTATCGGCTTCATACTTGAAGCCCCAATTCATCATTGCATAAAACACCGGCATGAGATCACGTCCCTTTTCTGTAAATGAATATTCCACATGGGGTGGGATCTCATTGAACTGTTCGCGCTTGATAAGCCCATATCCTTCCAGCTCACGCAGTGTTGATGTCAGCATTGTGTTGGTGATACCCGGAAGATTCTTTTTGATTTCCCCAAACCGCACCGGCTCTTGGACACACAGTTCGTAGAGCACCTGGTTCTTCCATTTTCCTTGTAGCATAACGAGCAAGGGCGTCAGCGGACAGTTTCCCGAAGGGGTCAGAATACCTTTTTTTACTTCTTTTAGGAATTCCTCATAGGACATAACTTCTTTCATGGTTGCCTCCT
>JAAVIG010000146.1 GCA_014796735.1 Oscillospiraceae bacterium | reverse complement strand
GAAGGAGGCAAAAGCAATATAGAATATAAGCGTTTTCTTGGTTTTTAAAGTCGCTTTTTTAAGCTCTGTAAGGAAAGGGAGATCTTTTTTGTTTTTGGTTTTGCTGCTGTCAAATTTTTTGATTTTGATGTCGGGTATTTCCTTAAGCAGCGACATTACGGGTCTTTTTAATTTAAGGCAGGCGAAAACGATAGCTATAAGTGAAAAGCCAACGGTGGGAAGTATCACTAAAAAAATAAAAAGGGAAGGGTGAAAGCTTACTCCGAATTCGGGCAGCAAACCCTCTTCGTTTTGTTTTTCGTAAAACGAGGGCATTAAGAGAAAAGAAGAAAAATAACCTAATGCCGTACCGATAAGAACGCTTATGCCGAAAACCCAAAATCCTGAGGCGGTCTTTATATTGGAGTAGCCCAACGCCTTTAATATTCCCAGTTCTTTTGAATGAGCGTTTATATACTGTTTAATGTAGAAAAACAGCATTATGACAGAAGTGATAAGCAGACAGCCTCCGCTTAACGCGCATACAACCTTTGACGTCAATTTCAAGGCGTCATAAAAAATATACTGATATTCCTCGGTCAATTCACCTTCAATTGCTGTCAGATCAATGTTATAGTTTAAAAAAAGATTGCACACAAATACCGCGCAAAGTGATATGATCGAAACGCCCAAAAGCTTTGCGGAATTTT
This sequence comes from Oscillospiraceae bacterium, assembly GCA_014796735.1. Taxonomy (GTDB): domain Bacteria; phylum Bacillota; class Clostridia; order Oscillospirales; family Ruminococcaceae; genus Ruminiclostridium_E. The sequence goes on along the minus strand of JAAVIG010000146.1, from coordinate 15,445 downwards.
TTAATCCTATTATCATATTTATGACATTCCTTTCCTCTTGAGGAAGTGTTTGAAAGAACCTATTTTTCAAGTTCTTTCAAACTTTATCCTCTCTGTTGTATGGGTTTGGTTCAAATATACAGATAAAATACGGTTCCTTTTGCCGTAAAAGCCGCAGCTTCCGAGTGTTTACCAGCCGATCTCATAAGCACCCTTTTGATTTGTATTCGTACTGATTTCGGTGATCTCCCCGCTGTTCATTCTTATTACTGTGTTTGCTGTTTCGGCAATGTTTGAGTTATGCGTTACCATAACAGCGGTAAAGTGCTTTTCCTTCTGCAATTTTAATATGTAGTCAAGCACCGAGCGTCCCGTTTTTTCGTCAAGGGCACCCGTCGGTTCGTCCATAAAAAGCACCTTGGGATTTTTTGACAAGGCTCTTGCGATAGAAACTCTTTGCTGTTCTCCGCCGCTGAGCTCGGAGGGGTACTTGTGCTTCTTTTCTTTCAAGCCTACCGCCTCGATAACCTCACCGTAATTCGTGTTGCCCGCAAGCTCCGCACCCATTTTAACGTTTTTCTCCGCGGTCATATTGGGAAGCAGGTAGTATTGCTGAAATATAAATCCGGTGTTATCCTTGCGGAAAGACGTCAGCTTATCGTCGGACAAAACCGTTATATCCTCGCTGCCATAGCTCACCTTGCCGCTGTCGGGGCGTTCAAGTCCGGACATAACATTAAGCAGAGTGGATTTTCCCGAACCCGACGCGCCTAAAATCACGGCAAAATCTCCGTCATTTATTTCCAGAGAAATACCTTTAAGGACATTTACCCTATTTTCCTTTTCGCCGTAGGATTTGGTGATGTTTTCGATTTTTATCATTTTTGGTTTTCCTTTCCGTATTATTTGTTTTTTTCGGATTTCTTTTTAATTAAAAGAGCAATAAACACATCAGTCATCATTTCGCTTATCTCTTCGCCTTTAAACTCAAGGGTTCTTGTGGCGCAGAGGGAAGCGATTCCGTGAGTATAGACCCACAGGTGACGGTAAAGAGACAATGCGGAGTCATTATCCAAACCGTATTGGTTTTTTATCGAGGATAAAATATCGTCGTAGTTATCGTCAAAAGCGGGAAGGGAATTTATCGTCAGATGATCCGAGCTTTCGGACATGAAAAGAAGCTGAAAAAGCTTGGGCTGTTCTATTGCGAATTTTATATATTGCTTTCCCACGCCCTTAAAAGGGATTTCTTCCTTTAATCCTTCTGTGATATATTCATTATAAAGAACCTTTGCGGAAGCTATAACCTCACGCGTTACCTCCTCCATGTTTTTAAAAACCGTAAATATCGGTCTGGCAGAGCTGCCCAGCTTTTCTCCGACCGCTCTTGCGGTAACTGCGGCTATACCGTCTTTTGAAGCTATCTCAAAAGCGGCGGCTGCTATCTCTTTTTTTGTAAATTTTGATTTTGGAGGCATTATTTTTCCTTTCCTTTAAAACGCATGTTGTAAAACATATGTTTTAAATCAACTGTTTTAATTATATCATTTTTTTAAAAATTGTCAATAGGTATTGTAATTTTTCTTGAATTGCCGTAAATGATATTATTAACCTCCGAAGAAAGTCAACTGACATAAATTAGAAATCCTTTAAAAAATTTCCTTACATATTGATTTTATCGGGAGCAATAATATTAGCACAAGGGTAAAAAAACCTTGTAAATACCATTAGGTAATTAACATTGATAATTTCATTTTTATTAAATGGAGGAATAGCAAAATGGCAAGTAATAAAAGCAAGACCGCCGCTCTTGATTCTATCAAGATGCAGGCTGCAAATGAAGTAGGAGTACCTCTTAAAGATCACGGTTACAACGGCGACCTTACCGCTAAGCAGGTAGGCTCCGTAGGTGGTCAGATGGTTAAGAAAATGATCGAATCCTACGAAAACGGCGCTAAGTAACTTTAGCAGATAACAAGAACAACCCTTTAGTTAAGGCGATCGCTTTAAGTGAAGGGTTGTTTGTTTTTTTAAAAATTGTTTATTTCTTTTCCGGTTCGGTAACGTTATCCGAAAAATTATTTTTCCTGTTAACAAACAGTGATACGCTCATACCCACTATTATAGCCAGATAGAACGTTAAAAATCTCCATATAACGGTAGACAGATGCACAAAGCTTCCAAAAATGTTTTTGAAAAACAATACATAGCTTCCTTCCGCCGCTCCCAACGCTCCCGGCAGGGGAACAAAGGCGGAGATCATCAGTACGAACGCCTGACAGGAAATAATCGTGATAAAATCCGTGCCGCTTAAGCCGAAAGCAAGGTATATCACATAGGAAATGCAAAAATATACCAGAAGCTGAATTATCGTAAAGAAGCAAAGCTTCAATATTAACAAGGGGCGTTTTTTTATAAACTGGAAGTTTTTGTAGTACATTTCCATTTCATCATCAATAAATTTCAGCCTTGCGTCCACATCTTTTATTATGCGCAGTTTCCCGAGAAGCCTTACGGTAAAGTGCGCGATCTTTACTGTAGGCTTTTTGAAAAACGCTAACATCAGAAGTCCCGCTATAACCGCCGAGTTCACAATGAAGCCGATTATTATAAGAGGCATCATCATAGGGTTAGTGTCGCTAACGTAGCCTAAACGAAAAAATAGTATAACGATCGAAAAAACGGTAAGCATTGCCTGATATACTATGAATTTGCTCAAAAGCGCAGTCAGGGCAGAGCCAAGGGGAACGCCGAACTTAATAAGATAATAGGCTTGGATAGGCTGTCCGCCCGAAGAAAAGGGAGTAATGCAGTTAAAGTACTGTCCTATAAGCGAAACGGAAACGCTATCCTTGAATCTTTGCCTTGGGTAGACTTCTTTTGCGACCAGATGGAGGTTCACGGATTCAAGAAGCCAATATATTGCCATACAACCCACCGCAAGAAGCATATATCCGTGGCTTGCGCTGCAAATCGCGTTCCATATATCAACGGGATCGTCCACAAATAACAGATACACTATCATGACCACAAACGCAATACCGCATATTATCAGATTTAATTTTTTACTTTTTTTATTCATTAAAATTCCTCTAAATTGTCCACACCTATTTTTTCAAAACCGAGGTGTAAAATTCGTCCCACATTTTCAGAACATTGCTTTTTTCATAAAATCTGTTGCCCTTTACTGAGCCTTCCACGCCGCGGGTGTAATATGCCTTGTCCGTTTGAAGCCGTTTAAGCTCCTTAACAAAGCCCTCAACGTCCTTTTCGGAATAATAGAAATCAAACAGTATATTTTCATATATGGGAAGCTCTCTGAGCAAAATAGGTATGTTTACGCACATAGCTTCCAGAATAGTCATTGGAAAAAGCTCGTCGTATGATGGCAGGAACATCACGTCAGCGGCGTTATATACCCTGTTCATGTCCTCACGCTCCACAATGCCCAAAAATTTTACATTGTGCGGCGGATTTTCAACCACCTTAGTAAGCTCCTTATACCCGTCGGAGATCATGCCAAAGCTGAAGCCTCCCGCCCATACAAACTGAACGTCGGGCATTTGCTCCGCGCACTTTAAAAAATCAAAGGCTCCTTTTCTTACCTGTAACTGTCCCGCGCATAAAACGGTAAATTTATCCTTTGAAAGTCCGAACTCTTCCCTTGCCTTGAGCTTTTCCTCTTGGGACAAGGGGTGAAACTGATCGGTATCGACAAAGTTTGGTATATAAGTAACCCTGCTTTCGGGTATTCCGTAATTTTTCAGAGCTTCAATAAAGTAGGGATTCACCACTACTAAATGCTCCATTATTTTATAAAATTTTATTATATAGGCATAAAATATTTTTTTGGCAAGCTTAGGCAGCTTTATGCTTTTTTCCATTGTTTCGGGCAGGGTATGCACATAGCATACCGAAGCGCCTTTTCTGCACCTGAGCTTTTTTAAAAGGAAATAAGTTGGGTTAAAGGTATGATAATGGGTAATGTCCGCCGCCATATGAGCGTTTTCAAAAATCTCGAATTTGTCCGACAAGCCCTCTTTCACAAGCCTGACCTGCTCGATATAGGCGGAGCCGACGCCTTGCCCCTTTACGCTGGTAGCCTGTGACATCATGTTTATGGTTTTCTTTTCCATTCTCCCTCCGAAAGTATCTGTAAAATTATACATAATATTATACTTTCAATAAAGGGGTTTGTCAAGCGTATGAATTAACGTTGTTTGCAATAATCGGTAAAGATTTTGTAAATTTTTTTGATTTTGCGGCGGAAAATCTTCTTATAAGCTCACGTAAATGTTTATACCATGCTGCGCTATTGTACGATGAACGGTATGTGATACTAATCCCTTTTAAAACTGTGGGATTAGTGTTTCGTGTGCAATCCCTTTTTGAACTGTGGGTATTACGTCAGTTCAAAAAGGGATTGGTATGAAAAGCACCGCGCCAACATTGACATGGCTCAAAAAAAATGATATAGTTATATAAGCATTATGATATGCAAATTTTGGTGAAAGGAGGTATTTTGATTATGAATAAACAAACATTGAAACAGCTTGGGAGGATTATATATTTTTAGTCCTTCCAACAGAGGAGGATTTTATGGGTATAGAAACCGATATAATGCTTGAAACAGTTGATCAAATAATTAAGAGCAATTTTGGCCGCTGCGCAGAGGAAATAAAAAAATTTGAAAATGTTACCAATAATTTCGTATATTCCTTTACTGTATCGAACAAGCGTTATATTTTAAAATTATACAGAAGCACGGACTGGCCCGAAAACGGCAAAATCCAATTTGTAAATCAGACTTTAACTCAGAATAACATTCCCTGCGCCGAACTGATCGCATATAGCCGAGATGATCAAATATACCCGGGCGGTTATCTGATAGAGCGGGAGGTACAAGGAATATCGGCTGATAAAACATTGTTTGACAGAGAGCGGGAAATTGAGCTTTACGTCAAATTAGCGGAACTGGTTTCTTCCATTCACAATATAAAAATTAAAAACTTTGGATATATAGGCAGCGGTATTGCCTGTTATGAAAGCATGACATCTTTCTTTGAGGACGAATTTGAAAGATTAGATGACGGATTAAAAGAAACGATCTCAGAAACACGGTTAAGAAAAATGAAAGATAAGCTTTTAAACACAATGCGTGATTTTGAAGATTTACCGTCTGTCCTTTGTCATGGCGATTTGTCAAAGAAAAATATAATTGTGCGGGATAACGGCGAAATATTGCTTATCGACTGGGACGACGCGATTGCGTTCAACTGGATGGCCGATATATCTCGATTGACATTTTGGATGAAACTGAATTACAATGAGCAGGATTCTGTACTGTTCAGAAGTACATTTTTGGAACATTACCGTACCGCTTACCGCAAATCCGAATTTATTTCTTTTGAAAACGCGTTCCATATCTATTCCGCTTTGGATTCTCTGCTCTTTTTTAAAAGCATTGGTGATAAAGAAATTGAAAAACGTTTAAAAAGCTATCTCGACGGCTTGGATTTGCAATAGAGGGGAGTCGGTGACATGAACATTTTGAGAACAAGCTCTGAGAACGAAATGATTTCGGAATTTTTAAAGGCGGAATATAGTTCCGAGAGATTTTCGGAACAAATCAAAAAAGTTATGAAAGAGCTTTTGCTGAACGAGAGTATAATATTATCTGCCGACTTGAATAACACTAATGAAAATATTGCAAGAAAAAAGCTGCTGGGAGAATTTCGGGGATACGGCTTAAACCGCGAATTATTTGAGGATTTTCCGAACGAAATTCAATGGTGCTTATGCAATTTTGTGAGTGATGATTTAAACAGCATCAGATACATTGATTACAGTTACTGGAACGAATTATCGAAAGGAACACATTCACCTTTGATTGCCGCACAGACGATCCTGAACGGAATTGAAATTTATAATCAGAGCAATGCGGGCTTTGTTAAAGCTGCGGAATTTATAAAAAGCGGCGGGAAATTTCCAAGACCGATCTTATTGACATCTGATTCAAAACATTTTGTTATTGTAGAGGGACATTTAAGAATAACGGCCTTTGCATTGGTGCCCGAACACTTTAATAATGTTGAATGTTTAGTCGGAAAATGCAGCAGCGATGATCTGAAAAAATGGATTTAGCAGCAAAAGGGAAGGAGCTATGCGGCGTGAATAACGTCCATAGCTCCATTTTTTTAAAGCACCATACAAAGCACTTTTGCAAATCGTTAAAAAAGAAATGCTTGAATATGACGCATGCATATTGCTTAATTGTTAAAAATTTGTTTTAAAAAAAGCATTTTACATGGTTGACAATATGAGAAAAAAATAGTAAAATAAAATATGTGAAAGCGAAGATTTTATATGAGACGTCAGCGGTCAATCGTTTTTCTCAAACCTGTCCGCTAATTTCTGTAACGCCTTTTTTTCTATGCGGCTTACATAAGAGCGGGATATATGCAGCTTTTCCGCCACCTCGCGCTGCGTAAGGGCTTTGTCGGGAACTCCTTTTGTGGAGCTCAGACCGTATCTGCTGCAAAGGATCATCTTTTCTCTTTCATCAAGACTTTCGTTTATGTAACGGTACAGCTTTTGCAGATCAAGCCTTAAGTCTACCTCCTTTGAAACGTCCGTCAGATCCTTGAATATATCGGCAATGGTGAGCGGATTGCCCTCTTTGTCCATTTCTATCGGTGCGTCAAGATACATTTCGTTTTGCTTATGCTTTATCTTGCGAAAATACATTTTGATCTGATTGTCTATACATTTTCCCGCATAGGTTGAAAAGTTGGTTTTCTTGTCCTCGGAAAAGGTTTCAACGGCTTTTATAAGTCCGATCGTGCCTATCGAGATTAAGTCCTCCTGCTCGTTGGAGTCCGAATAATGCTTTTTCACTATGTAGGCGACAAGCCTTAAATTGTGTTCGATCAGTTTTTCTCTCGCTTTTTCGTCACCCTGAGCGATAAGTCTTATACATTCCTGCTCTTCCTTTTTTGACAGGGGCTTGGGGAAATTATTTGTCCTGTCAAGGAAAAAAAAAAAAAACATCAGATTTTTTAATACTGTTTGAATCATCAGCGTAAACATATAATGCACCGTCCTTTTCATATGACCCTTAATCTATTATTATTTATTTGCTATATCGGCTGTTTATTCTTTACAGCTTGTGATAAATTTCGAAAATTACAAGGGAGTTTTTTATGAGCTTACATTCAATACGGCTTCCGCATATTAAAAATTCCGCGGAAACACAAACCACAAAGCCTTTACTGCCGCCCAAAGTGGTAATAAGCATGTCCCAGCACGGCGGAGTGCCCTGTACCCCTCTTGTCAAGGTAGGCGACGAGGTCAAAACGGGACAGCTTATCGGCAGCAGCGACGCCGTTATCTCCGCGCCCGTTCATGCCAGCATAAGCGGTAAGGTCACGGAAATAACGGATATTATCAACATTGCGGGAAAGAGGAATACCGCGCTTGTTATAGAAACCTCCAACAAGCAGGAGCTTCACGAAAGCGTTGTGCCTCCCGAGGTAAACGACAGGGCAAGCTTTATTGCCGCCGTTAAAAACAGCGGCTGCGTCGGACTTGGCGGCGCGGGTTTTCCCACATATGTAAAGCTTAATTTCGATCCGAAGTCTTCAAGTGTTGATACACTGCTGGTAAACGCGGCGGAGTGCGAGCCTTATATCACCTCGGATTACCGCGCGATCATGGAGAGCGCGGATAAGCTTATAGGCGGAATAAAGCTTATAATGAAGTATCTCGACGTTCCCAAAGCCTGTATCGGCGTTGAGGCGGATAAATCAAAGGCTATATCCAAGCTGACTGAGCTTTGCGAAAAGGAAAAGGGAATTACCGTCAAAAGGCTGCCTTCTTCTTACCCGCAGGGTGCGGAAAAGGTGTTAATTTATAACGCCACGGGACGTACTCTTATGGAGGGCGAGCTTCCCTTGTCCGTTCACTGTATTGTGATGAACTGCTCCTCGGTAATCTTTATTTACGATTACATAAAAACGGGTGTACCGCTTATAAATCGCAGGCTTACCTTGGACGGAAATATCGTAAATAAGCCGAGAAACGTTATTGTACCTATAGGTACGCAGTTAAGCGAGCTTTTAAAATACGCCAATTTAAGAAAGCAGCCCGACAGAGTCATTTTCGGCGGTCCCATGATGGGCAGCAGCGTTTACGATCCCGATATGCCTATTATGAAAACCAACAACGCGGTCTTGTTCTTTGAGGGCACCGCGGCGGGGCAGGAGCCTACGCCCTGTATTCGGTGCGGACGGTGCGTCAGAGCTTGCTCCATGAACTTAATGCCTACCGAGCTTGAATCGGCGTATGACAACAGAGACGCCGAAAGACTGAAAAAGCTTAGGGTCAATTTGTGCATGAACTGCGGCGCTTGTTCTTTCGTATGCCCCGCAAAAAGAAATCTGTCGGAAAAGAATCAGCTTGCGAAAATCTTCCTGAGAAATTCATAGGTCTTGATTACGGTTTTTGCACTTTACTTCTCGGCACATCACAAAATTTCCCCTGACGGAAAGGAATATTATCGGATATGACAAATTATCTTGTTGAGCCTGCTCCTCATATAAAAAGCAAAATAACGACGCAGAAAATAATGCTGCATGTGATCATAGCGTTAATGCCGTCCGTTATCGCTTCAACCTACATATACGGTCTGAGGGCACTGCTTATGATCGTTATCTGCTCCGCAAGCTGCGTATTGGCAGAGCTGCTGTTTGAAAAGATAACAAAACGCCCTCGGACGATCAACGATCTTTCCGCGGTGGTTACGGGCGTACTGCTTGCCTTTAACCTGCCGCCCACGCTGCCTTTTTACATGGCGATTATAGGCAGTATTGTTGCGATAGTTGTTGTAAAGCAGTTTTTCGGCGGTATAGGACAGAATTCCGCCAACCCCGCCATAACCGCGCGAATCGTGCTTATGCTGTCCTTTTCCTCTTATATGACCACGTGGGTACAGCCTTTTTACTATAAGATGACGGCTGACGCGGTTTCCGCCGCGACTCCGCTGGCTTCGGAGGAAGCAACAGAGCTTTTCGATCTGTTTTTCGCAAAATCGGGCTGTATCGGCGAGTGCTGCAACGCGGCACTTCTGCTCGGCGGTCTATACCTTATTTTAACAAGGATAATAACTCCCGTTGTGCCTATTGCTTACATTGGAACAGTCGCTTTGCTGACATGGCTCACCGGCGGTGATACTGTGAGTCAGATATTATCGGGCGGTCTTATTCTCGGTTCTTTCTTTATGGCTACCGATTACGCCACTACTCCCATAAGAAGCAGCGGAAAGCTTATCTTTGCGGTAGGCTGCGGCTTGCTTACCTTTGTGATAAGAAATTTCGGAACAATGCCCGAGGGAGTTTCGTATTCAATACTTATTATGAACATACTTGTTCCTTATATCGATAAGCTGACGGCTTCACACCCCTTTGGAGCTAAAAAGGAGGCGAAAAAGTCATGAGCCAATTCAAGCCCACAATAGTGCTTACCTGCATAACCACCTTGGTAGCGGTTTTGCTTATAGTTACGCATAACTTTACATATGTGGATACGTCGGGAGTTATTACGGATAAGCTTATGAACTCCTGCACAGAAACAATGGGAGAAGGCGAGTTCAGGATCGTTACCGATTGGCAGGCGGAGGGTTACGCGATAACTAAACCCGACAATGTAGAAAAAATGATAAAGAAATCCGACGGTACCGTTGCCTTTGAGGTGATAACCAACGGTTATTCCAAGGGCGGTCTGGATATTCTGGTTGCGATGAATACCGACGGAAGCGTAAAGGCGATAAGCGTTGTTTCCTTAAGCGAAACCCCCGGTCTCGGCACCAAGGTTCAGGACAACAGCTTTCTTGCGCAGTACAATGGAAAATCGGAGGAGCTGACCGTCGTTAAAAAACAGCCCTCAGCCGATAATGAAATACAGGCGGTAACGGGTGCAACACGTTCTTCAAACGGCGTGACCAATGCGGTAAATATTGCTCTTGAGGTTTACGCGGCGATCGGAGGTTAAGCGTGAAAGCCCGGTTTACGGCGAGTTTTCGTATATCGTGTGTTTTTAATCAGATAAGTATCAAAACAACTCCTTAACAGGAAGGAATATTTGTAAATATGAGCTACTTAAAAGAATTTACAAAAGGCATTTTAAAGGAAAATCCCAACCTTGTAATGCTTTTGGGAATGTGTCCTACACTTGCCGTTACCACAATGGCGGAAAACGGCTTGGGAATGGGTCTTGCAACCACATTTGTGCTGGTTTGCTCAAACTTGGTAATATCCTTGCTTAAAAAGATCATTCCCTCGCAGGTAAGACTTCCCAGCTTTATAGTAATTATATCGGGTTTTGTTACCTTAGTGGGAATGTTATTGCAAAAGTACATACCGTCCCTTTACGACGCGTTGGGATTGTTTTTAAGCTTAATTACCGTTAACTGCATTATCTTGGGCAGAGCGGAAATGTTTGCCTGCAAAAACAAGGTTATCCCCTCGATTTTGGACGGCTTGGGAATGGGAATAGGTTTTACTCTGTCGCTTTTGACCGTAGGCTCCTTCAGAGAGATATTGGGCTCGGGAACATGGTTCGGTATTCAGCTTCTGCCCGATTTTATCCAGCCTATGACAATATTCATTCTTCCCGCGGGCGGATTTTTCTCCTTGGGAATCATCATTGCGATAGTAGGAAAGATCAGTAAGCAAAAGCCCAAGGATATAACCTGTTCGTCATGTCCCAACAGAGAGTCCTGCCGCTTTGCGGAAAGCGAACCTGTTGAAAGCGCTGCTGTTTCGGAAAAATAGTTATAATTTGTTGACAGGTTAAATAGAATTTGGAAAAAATCCGCTGTCAGAAAGGATCAGTTACAGCTTATGGATATTTTTAAGAATATTGCGATCATTCTCTTGACGGGAATACTTACCGAAAACTTTGTTTTGAGCAAGTTTTTGGGTATATGTCCGTTTTTGGGCGTTTCAAAAAAGGCGAGCAGCTCTCTTGGTATGGGAATCGCCGTTACCTTTGTAATGGTTTTCGCCACAATTGCCACCTATCCTATTTACCACGGTGTATTGGTACCGTTGAACATTGAGTATATGCAGACGGTTGCGTTCATTCTGATAATCGCACTGCTTGTTCAGCTGGTGGAAATGGCAATGAAAAAATACATGCCTCCGCTTTATAAAGCGTTAGGCGTATATCTTCCCTTGATAACCACCAACTGTGCGGTTTTGGGCGTTACTATCCTCAATATAGACAACGGCTACAATTTCGGAGAATCGATAATTAACGCGTTAGGTGCGGGACTTGGCTTCCTGTTGGTAATGCTTATCTTTTCGGGAGTTCGCGGCAGGATAGAAAAGTGCAACGTTCCCAAAGCAATGCAGGGTACGCCTATCACGCTTATCGCGGCTTCGATAGTTTCCCTTGCCTTTATCGGCTTTGGCGGTATTGTTGATAATATCTTTGGCGCTTAATTCAAAAGAGCTTGAAATAAAAATAGGTTCTTTCAAAGGAAGGAATGATCTTAAAAATGGATTTTGTATTGAGAATTTTATTTTTTCTTTTAATCGGCGCGGTATCGGGCGGACTCCTGACGGTTGCGGGAAAGCTGTTTTTTGTTAAGACCGACGAAACGGTCGAAAAAATAACCGAAGCGCTTCCGGGTGCAAACTGCGGCGGCTGCGGCTTTGCGGGCTGCGAGGCGTACGCCAACGCTATTGCAAAAGGTGATGCTAAGCCTAATATGTGTTCTCCCGGCGGACTTGAGGTTAATAAAAAAATAAGCGCGATCTTGGGCGTTGCGGTAGAGGAAACCGAGCCCGTTGTGGCTTACGTTCACTGTAACGGCTGCAATACCGCTACCGAGGATAAGTATAAGTACATAGGCACAAAAAGCTGTATTGCAGCTGAAAAATTTTATAAAGGAAAAGGAAGCTGTTCCTTTGGCTGTATAGGCTTCGGCGACTGCGTCAATGCCTGCGACAGCGGCGGTATCGAGATAAAGGACGGTGTTGCCGTTATAAATCCCGCTAAGTGTATTGCCTGCGGAAAATGTATAAAGGCTTGTCCGAATCATCTGATCTCATTTAAAAAGAAATCCGCCTTGGCTGCCGTAAGGTGTTCCTCACAGGACACGGGCAAAATAACGCGTACCGTATGCAAAAACGGCTGTATCGGCTGCGGTGTCTGCGTTAAGAAATGTCCCGAGGGCGCGATCGTGGTCAACGGAAATCACGCCGAGATCGATTATAACAAGTGCGTTTCCTGCGGCATATGTGCGGGGGCGTGTCCCGTTAAGTGTATAGAAATACTTGAAAAGTGCGCGGACATATAAGAATATGTTCTCATAATTATAAAACATCTCACACAACACCATGCAAAGATATAAAATTCTTTGTATGGTGTTGTGTTGATATTGACTGTAAATATGTAAACAAAAAAATACTGATATAGGACAATAAAGAAATAGAAAGGTAATATACGGAATTGTCAAGAAAAGCAAGTATGTTAAGAAGCGTTATTTCCGATTACGGTGCTCATTTAAGCGGCGCGAAGATCAAGGAATTCGAATCGGAGGATCCGCTTTCAAAAAATCTGTTAAGACAAAGACTTTGTGAGGTAAACAGCAAAAGGATCGTTTTTTTTACCGTTCCTGCGATTATTGCTGCTGTTTTTTGTGCAATATTCTTTATTGTAGATATAGCCGCTCATACTGTGACCGAATGTGTTTTTTCACTGGCGGGACTGTTTATAATAACAGCGGGCTGCGGGTGTGTCGGAGTATTGGTTTACCGTGAATATGAAAAAAGAAGAACTAACTTAAAGAAAGCGGAAAGACTTATTACTATATATTGGGCTGTTTTTTCGGCAGCTGTATTTCTGCTTACCGTTTCGGATTTTTCGGTAAATATTTTTGCTTACAGATTTTATTTGTACCTTATAATAATGGCGGTCGTTCCGCTGTTTGATCTGAAGAGGTCGCTGTTTTTTATCTGTCCTTACCTTGTGCTTGCTGTGATCATTGGCTTTGTTTTCCGAGCGGATATTCTTACTTTGATACTTTCCGCGGTTTTTTCCTTTGCTTATCTTATAATCTCCTCATTGGTGTACAGCTCCTTTTGCTGTCTTTTTATCAGCGACAGACAGCTTAATATCGCCAATGAGCGGTGCAGACAGATCAACGAAAAGGACGGTCTTACTGGACTGCTTAATAAAAAGGGGCTTATCAGGCGTTTGAACGATATTATATACAGAGGAACGGAAAACAATATTGCCGCAATATTCTTTGATATTGACGATTTCAGAAAATACAACCATATTTATACCGACGCCGAAAGCGACGAATGTTTATACAATATCTGCAACTGCGTCAGAATAGTTTCAAAGCCTAAAACCGATATTATTTCAAGATACGGCGGGGACGAATTTGTTATTATAGTGCAGGACACCACGGAGTACGATCTGATCTACTTTGCGGAGCAGATAAGAAAAAGCGTTGAAAGAATGGCACTGCCCTTTGAAAACGGAAAGAACGTTACAATTTCGGTGGGAGTGTCTTCCATTGCGGAGGGGGATTTCAACGATTACTCAAAGCTTTTGAAGGAGGCGGAGGAAGGCCTTTCAATTGCAAAGAACGGCGGCAGAAACTGTGTGGGGTATATGGGTAATGTGTTTAAGGCAACTTAGGTCATCGTTGTAACGCAAATAAACATTGATTGGTATAAGAGGACGTTCTCTCATATGATATATTTATCTTCATTTCGTTTTCCCGACAGGGATGCCGAACTTAATTTCTTTTGGTCGCAAAAGCAAACCTGCTATAACAGCTTTTATCCCTTTCAGGTTTTATCCGAAAAGGAGATAGAACGGCTTGACTTTTCGCATATTACTGTTTTGTACGGCGGAAACGGCAGCGGGAAAACCACCGCTTTAAATATTATAGCTGAAACGCTCAGGGTAAGACGTGATGCCGCTTACAATCGCAGCAGCTTTTTTGAAGCGTATACCGAGCTGTGCGAATACGAATTAAATACCTCTGTTCCCGATAACAGCAGGATAATAACAAGCGACGATGTTTTTGACTACATTTTAAACATAAGAAGTCTTAACGGAAGCATTGACGAAAAACGGGAAGAATTATTTGAAGAATATACCGAAGCGAAATATGCGGATTTTAAATTGAAATCCATTGAGGATTACGACCGCTTAAAACAGATAAACGCCGCAAGACGTAATACTCGGTCAAAATACGTAAGCAAAAATCTGATGAAGAATGTCAGAGAACGCTCCAACGGTGAGAACGCGTATATTTATTTTTTTGACAGGATAAAGGAAAACGGGCTGTATTTGCTGGACGAACCCGAAAACAGTCTTTCGCCCAAACGTCAGATTGAGCTTTTAGAGCTTATAGAGGACTGCGCAGGCTATTTGGGCTGTCAGTTTATAATAGCCTCTCACTCTCCTTTTCTGTTGGCGGCAAAGGGTGCTAAAATATACGATCTGGACGAAACGCCCGTTACAAATAAGAAGTGGACGGAGCTTTCAAATGTGAGAATGTATTACGATTTTTTTAAAAAATATGATAGTGATTTTTCAGAATAAAAGAGAAAGGAATAAATCCATTGATGAATAAAAGTCTTGATTATGAATTTTTTCACAGGGACAGGCTGATCGTCGCAAGAGAATTGGCCGGAAAGATCATTGCGAGAAAACTGCCCGACGGTGAAATAATAAGGCTGCGAATTGCCGAGACGGAGGCTTACGGCGGCGAGGAGGACAAAGCCTGTCACGCCTCAAAGGGAAGAACGCCAAGAACAGAGCTGCTGTACGGCAGGGCTGGTATCATCTACGTTTATTTATGCTACGGCATGCATTGGCTGATGAATATTATCACGGGCGAGGAGGGACACCCCGAGGGTGTTTTGCTGAGAGCGGGAGAGGGAAAATTTAACGGTCCCGCTAAGCTTACAAAGGCTCTCAAGGTTGACAAGAGGTTTAACGGGCTGTCGATCTGCGGCAATGAGGAAATATGGATAGAGGACGATGGAAAAAAGTTTGAGCTGTTGACCGCTCAGAGGGTCGGTATCGACTATGCGGGAGAGGTGTGGAAAAATAAGCCGTGGAGATTTATTATTAAAGAAGCAAGATAGTTATTGCGGCGGCTGTTGTGTTTGCCGCTTTTTCGTTTATAAAAAATGTTTTTTTCAACCAAGATCTGTTTTACCGATTCTTTTTCAACTGTCAGTTGAATTCATCAACCAAGAATAACTTGTATTCAACCGGAGATTGTGTTATAATTTGATACAGAAAGAGAACAAGCAAGAGCAGGGCAGCGACATACGGTAAAAAGAAAAGCCATTCATTTTCATTGACTGAAATCGATACAACAGCACTTTTTGTCAAGAAAAAGCTTTCTTTTGCTGATATAATTTTATCAGAG